>NZ_NFLY01000008.1:0-78925 GCF_002161155.1 Massilimicrobiota sp. An105 | reverse complement strand
AAAATAGAGTAGAGGGAAGAAATTAATCTTCGCCCCTCTCATTGCACCGTACGTACGGGTCTCGTATACGGCGCTACATTTATATGTTAATACAACCTATCTTAGATAGTATGCGAGGGGATTGACCAAACCAGGTCTTTCCTCTTTTCTTATGGCTAGAATATCCGCATTAAGTAAGAAGTTAACTACATTCCCATTTGCTTGTCTATATAGTCCAAGCCTTGTATTCGCTACCGAATAGATTTGCTCATCACTGAAGTGATAAGGCAATTTCTCATTCAACTTTTGTAGATTTTTATATATCCTCGATGGTGTTTTCCACTGTTTCAGGATAATGACCCTTATTTTATGTCTCAACCATTGACCAAATTCATCTATGAAGTTCTTCATTCTTCCAATTCGGAAGTAGTTTATCCATCCATTGACGATTTGATTTATCCTAGTGAATGTTTTTGTGTTGGTCTGTGCAACACATTTCTTTCGGATGAGTTCCTTTCGACATTTGTCATACAGGTTTTTCTTACTCTTCTTTGTAGGAATACATTCCCATCTTGATGAGTTCTTCCAATATGTAAAACCTAGAAATTGACTATTCGTTGGTCTTACTATCTTTGTTTTGGTTGCACTGACCTTTAGAAATAATTTTCTCTCTAGCCATGATGTGACTGACTTCATCACTCGATTTGCTGCCATCTCGCTTTTAACGAAGATATTACTATCGTCCGCATATCTCACAAAGCATAGTCCCCTTGCTTCTAATTCCTTATCAAATTTATCTAAGTAGATATTTGATAGAATTGGACTTAGAGGTCCTCCTTATGTGGAGTTAGTTATTATGCCGAGTTAATTTAAATTACCCTTTAATAATCATATGGTTTTCTTTATTTTCTCGGCATAATACATCACAATTTAAATAGAAATATAGTTCTATTTCTATTTAAAGGAGCGTGATGATTATGAGATTAGAACTAATTTGTAGTGGATTAACAGAATTATTAGTTGATAATAACTATAGTTCATCCACCATAAACTTTTATAAAAGAGAATGGAAAAAACTAAATGATTTTCTTTTATCAGAATATGGAGATGATGTTTTTTCTATTGATAAAGGTTTAATATTTTTGGAAAAGATTCATGGTATTGTTTCAGTTTTTGAAGAATCCAAATTAAAAGATCAACAGATGCAGTTGATTAGGTCGATTCAAATTTTACAGGATTATAAGCTTCATGGTGTACTTACTAGACGATATCATGCATCTAAAAATCCAATCAGATTAGAGGGTGATTATTTAAATGTTCATATTCATTTTAATGATTATTTAGATCACACCGAATTGTCGAAATCTACTAAAAAACATTATATTAGAATTTCTCTAATATTTCTTGATTATCTTAATCAAAAAAGAATAACTGATGTTAGTCATATTGATTTATCCATATGCAATGATTATATAAGAACTTTTACTGGTATGTCTTTTAAAACGATTGAACAACATATCTGCGGATTACGATATTTTTTAAGATATTTGAATGAAAAAAATATATTAAAAAGTGATATTGCTTCTCTTATTCATATGCCAACTATATCAAAATCGGCTAAGATACCATCGGTATGGACTGAAGATGAAATTAAAAAATTATTACAGACCATTGATAGAAACAGTCCTATTGGAAAAAGGGATTACGCAATGATAGTACTAGCTTGTATTTTAGGGTTACGTATTTCTGATATTAAGAATCTAACATTTGATGATTTTAACTGGGAAGAAAAAAAGTTGAGCATTATTCAACATAAAACAAAAAAACCATTAACATTACCTATCCCTGATGCAGTTGGATGGGCAGTAATAGATTATATAAAAAATGGAAGACCTAAATATTATGAATCAAAAAATATATTTTTAAAACATATGCCACCTTTTGATATACTAAGTGATGAAAACCATTTGTCAGGTAGAATTCATTTTTATATGAAAAAAGCGAAAATTCCATTAAACAAAAATTGTCATAGAGGCTTTCACTCTCTAAGGCATACATCAGCTTCTATGCTTCTCGATGCAGGGGTTGAATTGCCAGTTATCACATCAATTCTTGGACATTCTAGTACTGATATAACTTCTATTTATTTAAAGACAGATCTTGATAAATTAAAAGAATGCGTTTTGGATTTGGTGTTTGATGATGAATACATTAATATTCGATAGTATTTTCAAAAACGAAATTCAGGATCTGATCAATTTAAAGAGAGCACAAGGATTTAAATACGCAGCAGAAGAATTCGCATTAAAAAGAATAGACAAATATTTTGTAGATAAAAACATACAAGAAAAAGTAATTATTAAATCAGTAGTTGATGAATGGTGTCTAAGAAAAACGTATGAAACACAAGCAAATCAAAACAATAGAATATCAATTATGAGAGTACTATGCTCATATTTATTAGAATTAGGATTTGATGTATATGTTCCTCCAAAGAAATTGACAAGAAGCGCCCCAAAATATAATGCACATATCTATACCGATGATGAATTAAGAAGATTTTTTGAAGCCGTTGATAAGAGTCAATCAGTTCCTTCTGAATGCCCATATCGTCATATTATTATGCCTATATTTTTTAGATTATTATATACAAGCGGATTACGTGTATCTGAGCTAAGATTGGCTAAAATTGAGGACTTCCATTTGGATGAAGGCTACTTTATAGTTAAAAACGGAAAAAATAATAAAGACAGAAAAATTCCAATTCATCCTGTATTAGTAAAAAAATGTAAAGAATTAAAATCAACTATTCATATTGATTCTGATGAATCAGAATATTTCTTTATGAAATTACCTGGCAAACCACTAACACTTCAGTGTGTGTACAAAAATTTCAGAAGATATCTTGATAAAGCAGGAATATCGCATAGTGGACGTGGTCCACGAGTTCATGACTTTCGTCATACTTATTGTGTTAATTTATTAAAGAAATGGGTATATGAGGAAAAGAATTTATTGGTATATCTGCCATATATGAAAACGATGTTAGGTCATGAAAGTTTTGATGAAACAGCTTATTATCTTAAATTGACAGCTACACTTTTTCCGATGATTCAGTTAAAACTTGAAAGTTTCTATCCTAATATGATTGAAAAGATTGAAGAATATGACAGCAACTGATTTTGCAGTTCTCATAACCAAGTTTTTAACTGAATATTTACCTCTTCACCGAAACTGTTCAAAAAATACTATAAACAGCTATAAAGATTCTTTAAAATTATTTATTCTTTTTCTAAGAGATGACAAAAGTATGAACATTAATAAATTTAAGATGCATCAAATTAATAGAGAACTTGTTCTTGAATTTATTGAATGGTTGAAAAATCGTGGGAATACACCTGTTACTATCAATCAAAGATTAGCAGGAATCAAATCATTTATAAATTTTGCACAGTATGAAAGTATTGAAAATCTGGCTTATTTACAGCCTGTTTTATCAGTTAAATCATTAAAAACTACTATTAGACAAGTTGATTATCTAACTGAAGAACAAATGAACAAATTAATAAATCTTCCGCCCACAGATACATTAGCAGGATTGAGGCATCGTATCATCATGTGCTTATTATATGATACAGGTGCTAGAGTACAGGAATTATGTGATTTAAAAATTGAAGATATCAATTTAGGTAATAATCCTACAGTTAAACTACATGGTAAAGGTTCAAAAATACGCATAGTCCCTATTTCTAAAAATATGAATCAGATACTAGAAGTTTACATATCTAAATTTTTTACAGATGTTAAATTAAAGAATGAATATTTGATTAAAAATAAAAATAATCAACAGATGGGTAGAGATGGAATAGAATATATTGTTCAAAAATATGCAACAATATTAAAAAATAATGATCCTAGTTTTCCATCAAAAGTTCATCCCCATATGTTTAGACATAGTAAAGCAATGCACATGCTTGCAGTTAATATTCCTATTGTCTACATTCGAGATTTTTTGGGGCATGAAGATATTTCAACAACTATGATTTATGCAAGAGCAGATTCAAGAAAGAAAAATGAAGCCATAAATAATTTAGCACCGAAATTAATTGAAGAAAATTATATTGATTGGAGTAAAGATCAAGAATTATTAGACTTCTTAAACAGCTTTAAATAATAATATTATGCCGAGAAAATAAAGAAAACCATATGATTATTAAAGGGTAATTTAAATTAACTCGGCATAATAACTAACTCCACATAAGGCGGATTATGTGGATATCGGCATAATCCTCCTTGAGGTACACCTTTAGTTGTTTCTTCAAATTTATGCTTTACTACGACTCCTGCATTGAGATATTTATGTATGAGTGATATGACTCTTCTATCTTTAATAGTTTGTGAAAGTATCTGTATAAGTCTTGAATGATTGACTGTATCAAAGTATTTCTCCAAGTCCAAGTCTACTGTGTATCGATATCCTTCATTGGCATAGTCTACGACTCTTTTTACTGCTTGATGAGCACTTCTTCGAGGTCTAAACCCATAACTGTTTTCATTGAATAATGGTTCAAAGATAGGCGTAAGTATTTGTACTATTGCTTGTTGGATGACCCTATCCGTCACTGTTGGGATTCCTAACCCTCTTTTCTTTCCGTTATCTTTCGGTATTTCTACTCTTTTGACGGCTTGCGGACTATAATGTCCCTCCATGATAAGTTTCTTTAGATAAGACCAGTGTTGTGCGAAATGCGTACGAACTTCTGCGACTTGCATTTTATCTACACCACCACTCCCCTTATTGCTCACAACCCTTTGAATCGCCTTTTCTATATTGGCATCTTCTACGATTGCTTCAAGTAACTTTCCATGTACTACAAATCTATTGGTGTTCTTCATATGTGATATCTCTTGTTTTGATACAGGATACACTTCTCCGTTATTGTCGTATTCCGTACTATCTTCATAGAGTAAGCCTAATGATAGTTGACAGTATCCTATTTTATCTTGAGTATCTTTCATCTCCAGTTCACCTCCTTATGTTCGGTCCTTCGCTAGATAACCATTACAGTTACCATCATCACTACTATGACCTCGGCTGACTTCCTAGGACAAACGTTTCCACCATGATTACATTTTCACCATGTCCCTAGGACCTCCCACGGTAAGACATAACACTTTCATCCCATGTACCCACTATCTTTACATTGCTTATTCCGTCGTACTATTGGACTTTGATTTGTTGCGCAATCTCATCCGATAAGCATATGCCTCAAATAGTTCGTGTTCCTTGGGTCAGGATTTTGCCTCCGACTTCCTCCCGTTCACACCTTACGATGGATACCTTGTCTTTGGCTAGTGGTTGGTAGTACGAAACCTCCACAGTGGACTTTCACCACCAAGTTTTATGCCATGCGTGGCACACACAAAAAAAGCATGTCAGTCATAACTGATATGCTTTATTTTTTCTTTTGAAAGATAAAACTTACACCAACATCATGATTCTTTGCAGTCACAGAATACTGGAACATAGAAGAAATTTTACTAACAATAGAAAGTCCTAAACCAAATTGCCCTTTCACTCCTTTAACATATGGATCGAACAAATATGGTAAAGTGGATTCATCAATATTTTCACCATCATTATATATTTCCAGATAATCTTCCTTAAGCGTAATTTTAATAACAGATTTTGCATAGCGTGAAGCATTTTCAATAATATTTTCTATAGCCACTCGCCAATGTTCCTCATCACCATCAAATTGAACATCTTCTAATTCTGTTTCTAAATGTAAATCCGGCTTCATGAAATCCATCTGCAAAACAATTTTTTCAATTAAATCTTGAATAGCAAAAGATCCTATTTCATTATCTTCACCCTGCAAATAATCCAAACGATTTAAATATAAAAATGATTTGACTTTATGTTCTAAACGATCAGCATTTTCCAAAATAATATCAATAGAACTATCTTTATCTCCATAAGGATAGACATCATCTTTAATACTTTGTGCATAAGTTTGAATAAGAGCGATAGGTGTTTTTAAATCATGAGAAATATTGTGAATCATTTCTTCTTTAATACTTTCCTGTTTATCTAGATCTTCTTTCATTTCGACCAAAGCCTTAGAAACAATTCCAATCTCATCTTCACGATTCATAATCAAATCACTATCTTTTCTATCTTTAATATTATCAATATAATTTTTTATCTTTTTCAAAGGATTGATTAATGTTAAAACCCATAGAATCATCACTAATGCAAAAATAATAAAGAAACCATATTGTATATAAATAATCTGATTACGTAATGAAGTAATCAAGGAAACAGAGTATTCACTATCCACAAGTGAAATCAAATATTTTGAAGTATTATTGATTTTCGTAATCATATAATAGTATGTTCTTTCATCATACTCCCCTTTATTCTTTAAAACTTCCTGATCTGTATTGACAATTTTAGCTAAATCATCTTTAAAGAGATAAGAGTATAAATCATAAACAACCTGAACACTCCCTATATTAGATTGAACAAAAGAATTATTGGACGTATCATAAATAATATGATAGACCTCTTTTTCCTGTTTATAGGGCATAATATTATTATATATGATAGAATACTGAGAAATTGTTAAACGTTCATACATCTGCTTATCAACAATTGAAGTTACATTATAATCAACAATAGGCATTAACACAGCAACCAATAATAATCCAACAAAACATAATACAACAATCAACTGTTGAACCAACGATAATTTTTTAAAAAAAGATAATTTTGATTTTATTTTTTCCATATTAATCTAATCTATATCCAAATCCATAAATCGTCTTAATATTTAAATCAGGCATCTTTTTTCTTAAACGACGCAATGTATCATCTACAACTCGGTCACTACCAAAATAGTTTTCATCCCAAACTTTAGATAAAACCTGATCACGTGAAATAGCCAATCCTTTATTTTTAATAAAATAAAGTAATAACTCATATTCTTTTGTCGTTAATTCAATTTCAGTATTTTGAAATAAAACCTTTCTTTTTTCTTCATCAATGGCATATCCATCAATATTAATCAAGGCTGGATCATCCTTATAAACACGTTTTAAGACATTATGTATTCTTAAAATCAATTCTTTAATATTAAAAGGCTTGGTAATATATTCATCGCAGCCTTTTTCCAATCCAATAATACGATCAAATTCCTGATCTCTGGCACTCATAAAAACAATAGGCATATCAGGCTTACAAGCTTTGATTTCATTCAGTAAATCAAAACCACTATTTTTATCTAACATAATATCTACAATCCATAAATGGACATCATCATCTTTATGCAAAAAAGCTTCTTCATATGTATAAAAAGAATAAACAATATATCCTTCTTTTTCTAAATAAGTTCTGACAAGATCATTTAAATTTTTTTCATCATCTATGATATTAATACGGTATTTCACATTCCTCACCTCTTTCATTCATTATATACAAAATATTGCCATATAAAATGGCAATATTTTGTGATAATATGTGAAATTATATTATTTTTCTACAGCATACCCTTTTGCTTTGATTGTATTAACAACTTTCAAAACATATTCATGACAGATTTCATCACTTTGTGCTTCGACCATGACTCTTACAACTGGCTCAGTTCCACTTTCACGTACTAAAATTCTTCCTTCATCACCTAATGCTTCTTCAACTTCTTTGACTGCTTTTTGAACATCAGGATCATTTTGAGCTAAAGCCTTATCACTCACTCTTACATTAATTAATAATTGAGGATAAATTTCAACCTGTTCAGTTAGTTGAGCTAATGTTTTCTTATTTTCAACCATTGTTTCCATGATTTTCAATGATGTTAAAATACCATCACCTGTTGTTGCATGTTTAGAGAAAATAATATGACCAGACTGTTCTCCACCAATACAATGTCCATTTTTCATCATATTTTCATAAACATATTTATCACCCACAGCTGTTTTTTCATATTGAATACCAGCCCTATCCAATGATTTATATAATCCAAAATTACTCATCACTGTTGTAACAATGGTGTTATTTAAAAGTTCACCTTTTTGTTTCATTTCTAAACCACAAACATATAATATCAAATCACCATTGACTACACGTCCAAATTCATCTACTGCAATACAGCGATCCGCATCACCATCATAGGCAAAACCAACATCCAAACCATTTTCAACCACATATTTCTGTAAAACTTCAATATGTGTAGAACCACAATTTGTATTGATATTCAACCCATCAGGCTGATTATTAATCACATGTGTTTGAGCACCTAAAGCATCAAAAACACTTTTTGCTATGGCGCTTGATGAACCATTGGCACAATCAAGACCAACTTTGATATCTTTAAAAGCACGTGTTGGAATACTCATTAAATATCCAATGTAACGATTTCTTCCCATTGAATAATCAATTGTACGTCCAATCTTATCTTTTGTAGCAAATGGAATAGGATCCGCTAAACCATCAATATATTGTTCAATGAGGTTTTCTATTGTTGCTTCTAATTTATGTCCTTTTCCATTGATAATTTTAATACCATTATCATAATAAGGATTGTGTGAAGCAGAAATCATGATTCCACAATCAAACTCTTCGCTTCTTACTACATAAGAAACAGAAGGTGTTGTTGTCACATGTAATAAATATACATCAGCTCCACTTGCAGTTAATCCAGCTACAAGAGCATATTCAAACATATAAGAACTTCTTCTTGTATCCTTTCCAATCACAATTCTTGCTCGATGAGAACGTGAAAAATACCATCCTAAATATCTTCCTACCTGATAGGCATGTTCTACTGTCAAATCTATATTTGCTTCTCCTCTAAATCCATCTGTTCCAAAATACTTTCCCATTTTTCTAATTCCTTTCTATATTAATTGTAACTTTAGATGATGACAATAATTTCATTGTTAATGTTTCATCATCACCAGCTATTTTAACATTCACCTGATGTGTTCCAACATCCAAACCATCAATATCAATTGTTGCTTGAATATTGTCAACTTTTAAAGTATTGATTTTATCTTCGGTTCCTGTTACTGATACTGAAGCATTCTGTCCTTGACCAGCAAACGAAACCTTATAATCACGCGAATTATTCAACACCTTAATAGGAATGTTATCGAATTTTTTTGTAATGACTTTTTCAATTTCCACACTGACATCAATTGCATCCTGTGAAAATTTATTAATACCTGCTATCTTTTTCAATGCAAGATTCGTCATTGTTGTACTTGATTTTAAATCTGTGATATCAACATCAACTTCAACTTGTTGAATTTCATTTAATTGTTCTTCTAATCCAAAAATTGTAACTTCACTTTGTGACAGTGTATACTGAGATACCTGATATCCCGTTGGCAGGTTCCCTACAAGATTAACATGAATAGGAACTGTCTTACTATAAGATGATACCTGACATGTGACATGGACAGACTCAGGACTCATTTCTACATTTAATTCTTCACCATTACTGTCATAAGCTCTAATTCTTGCATTTTGTTCAAAATCTTCAGTCTTATCAGATACATCAATGCAAGCCTCAACCGTTTCGACTCTAGATAAAGTTTCTTCACTTGCTCGTAATTCTACAGTATCTAAATCCATTTGATTCACACTGACCGAATATTTACTATCCAGTTGATCTTCATTAATAAAACGATATCCTAAATCAAATGTACGCGTTACTTTTTTAGCAAGCGTTACCTTAATTGAACTAGGAATGGATACAACCTGTAACGATTCAGGGAAATTACGTGTTCTTAGATTCAAAACATAATCTCCTTCATCTAAATCCTGCAAATCTAGATAAACCTGATAATCTTTAGAAAAATTCGTTTTATATATATCTAGCGATGGTCCAACCAAAACAACTGATACACTTTCAGGTATGCCTGATGCTTCCAAAGAATCATCAAGATTTTCTACATAAACAGGAACATTTTCTAATGTTGCTCCTGAAGTTGGACTTGTGAGAATATCTTTTCCTGATACACTATAAAATAAAACTGCAGCCATGACAAAAGATAAAATTGTAATTGAGACCTTACTTGATAATATTTTATCTAAAAGCTGATTCATATAGTTATAAAAGCGTGCTCCCGTATCAATAGCTTTCACTTTTTTTTCATTGACACTTTCTTTACTAGATGTATCTTTACTTGTCTGGTCTTTTTCTTTTTCAATAATTTTCAAGAAAAAGTCAGTTGTTGTATCTTTTAAAGGTCTGTTATTTTTTTGATTTCTAGGATTCATGAGCTTGACCTCCTTCATCACTAGATTTAAACCATTGCAATTCATTCACTAATGATGCCCTTAATTCCTTAATAGGAATCTTTCTTAATTCACCATTCGTTGCAAAAGAAATGGTTCCTGTTTCTTCACTGACAACAACAGTTAATGAATCTGTAATTTCACTAATTCCAATCGCTGCCCTATGACGTGCTCCATATTTAGGACTGAGTTCCTTATTTGTTGGTGGATAAAATGCTGCCGCACAGGCTACACGATCCCCTTGAATAATTGTTGCCCCATCATGAAGCGGTGTCCCTTCCCAGAAAATAGTCAAAAAAAGTTCACTACGTATATCGGCGTTGATCTTTGTTCCTGTATTGATATAATCAATCATGGATTGACCTCTTTCAAAAGTAATTAATGCTCCTGTCTGCTCTTTTGCAAGAGTCGAAATCGCATCTACCAATTCATCCATCAGTCTTTCCTTTTCATCATTACTTATTTCTTTTTTAACTTCTAATTTGGTTTGTCCCATCTTTTCCAGCAGAGTTCTAATTTCTGGCTGAAAAATAATAATAATGGCTAATACACCCCAATTAATAATACTATCAACAAGATAATTAAGTGTCGTTAATCCAAGCAAACTTGTTAATACTTTGACAATCAAAATAAAAAGAACACCTTTAAATAATTGCATGGTTTTCATATTTGTCTTAAACATTGAAATTAAGTAATATAAAATAAACCATACTGCAATCAAATCTATCGCTGATCTTATAAAATTTATCACAACACTAAGATTCAATCTTTATCACCTACATTTCTTTTTTATTATATCAGTTTTCCATCAAAAGTAAAACGTTACCTTTTTCATTTCCTGAAAATCTATATCTTCATTTTGTGAACTTCATATTTTTTATCAAAAAGAAACAAATTCCTTTGCAAACACACAAAAAAGTTGTAAGATAAGTATGTTATAGGAGGATATTTTATGGGAAAAACAATTTTAGTCGAAACTTCTGCTAGACATGTACATTTATCACAAGCAGATTTAGAAACTTTATTTGGTAAAGGATATGTTTTAACAAACAAAAAAGATTTATCACAACCTGGACAATTTGCCTGTCAGGAAAAAGTCACTGTTATTGGTCCAAAAGGTGAAACAAAAATGTCTATTTTAGGACCTACACGTGCTCAAACTCAAGTTGAAGTCTCTTTAACAGATGCTAGATCATTAGGAATCAAAGCATTAATTAGAGAATCTGGAGATATCGAAGGAACTGCTGGATGCAAATTGGTTGGTCCTGCTGGTGAAGTTGAAATTTCTTGTGGTGTTATTGCTGCAAAACGTCATATTCATATGACACCTGCTGATGCCCAAGAATTTGGAGTACAAGATAAAGATGTTGTCAGTGTTGAAGTGAAATCAGCTGACCGTTCACTTGTTTTTGGTGATGTTGTCTGCCGTGTCAGCGATAGCTATGCTTTAGCAATGCATATCGATACTGATGAATCAAATGCTGCTGGTGCACCTTGCGAAGGAATCATTATTAAATAAAATAATACCTATAAAGATTAATCAAATCTTTATAGGTTTTTTATTATATTGAATCATTTCTTAAAATAAAAAAGCTGTCATCACAGCTTTTTTATCTCATTATTTACCATTAACAACATTCTTTAAAGCTGAACTTGCTTTAAATGCAGGAACTTTACTAGCAGCGATTTCCATTGTTTCACCAGTTCTTGGGTTACGTCCCATTCTAGCTTCTCTTGTACGAACTTCAAAAGTTCCAAAACCTTTTAAAGAAATCTTATCTCCTGCTTTTAATACATCAGTTAAAGTTTCTAAAAAAGCATTAATTGCAGCTTCAGATTCTTTTTTTGTTAAACCTGATGCTAAAGAAACTTTTTCTAATAATTCATTTTTATTCATACTATAATCTCCATTTCTATGTATATTAGGGTATTCCCTAAAATTTATTATAATACAAGTCTCATGTCTTGTACAGTGCAATCGTCTATCTTCCATCAAAGATTTTCAATAAGCGAAACAAACGATAATACAGCTTCTTGAGAAGTTGCCCATGAAGTGACAATACGTACACGCTCACCACCAGGAATAGCTCCCATATGCGTCACCATAAACTCTTTTTCAATAGCCTCTAAAGTATTTTGTGGTAAATCCACAAAAATCTGATTAGTGGCAGAAGGCTCATAAAGTGGGATTCCTTTTTTAATCAATGCCTGACGTATCATATCAGCCATTCGATTTTCATGAAGACCAATATCTTCATATAAATGATCTTTAAACAATTCATAAAATTGAATGCCCAGCAATCGTCCTTTTGCTAACATAGCCCCTTTATTTTTCATATGATAACGAAATTGAGGTTTTAAATCATCATGAATAATAACGAGAGCTTCCCCAAACAAAGCACCCATTTTTGTTCCACCGATATAAAAGGCATCAACATATTGTGCAATTTCTTCAAGCGTTGGAGCATCTTGTAAAACCAGAGCACTTCCAAGTCTTGCTCCATCTAAGAATAAATATAAATCATATTTTCTTGTGACTTCATAAAGTGCTTTTAATTCATCACGCGTATAATAAGTTCCTAATTCTGTTGTTTGAGAAATATAAACCATACGAGGTTGAACCATATGTTCATCTGTATGTTGCTGACAAATGTCTTCAATCATTTGACATGTCACTTTACCATGGACATGTGGACGTGTTAAAATCTTATGTCCTGCTCCTTCAACAGCACCCGTTTCATGAACCTGAATATGTCCTTCATCACAGGCAATAACAGCCTGATAATGTTTCAAAGCATATGAAATCATTAACATATTTGTTTGTGTTCCACCAACAAGAAAATGAACATCAGCCTGTTCATTATGAATACGTTCTTTAATGACTTTTTGAGCCAGATGACAATATTCATCTTTACCATAACCAACAGTCTGAATCAGATTTGTCTGATTTAATGCTTCTAAAATTTGAGGATGTGCTCCTTCACTATAATCATTTAAAAAACTATACATACTTTCTCCTATTCTCGATATAACAATCCATATCGAACATATATTAAATTCAATAAACTTAAAAAATTCATTGTTCCCTGTAATGAAGATTCGCTGTATTGACTTTCAGTACCATCAATACGATAAATCCAATCTATATCATCATTTTGATATGTCTGATTCATTGTTAATAATAAAATCTTTGGATGATGTTCCTTAATTTTATCTATTAATGCTTTCATCAGCTGTTCTCTGGCACGAACAGTAATAATAATAACCAGACTATCTTTATCTATAATATCCAATCTTTGAATTTCATCACCACGTTCAACAAACGCATAAACAAATTTACGATGTTTTAGCATCTTCATTTGAAAATCATTAGATATAATCTTGTTAAACTGATAACCCAACATATGTACTTTTTTAGCCTGGTATATCATTTCACAAATACGATCAATATCTTTCATATCAATAGATTTTTCAACAAGTGCCAAAGACTCCATTGCTTCATGATACATTTTCTTTTTTAAATAATCAGGATCTTCCGAAACTTTTTGAGCATCCTGAGTTGATAAATGAATTTCATTGCGTGCAATTTCTAAAGCTATAGCAATTTCGTTTTTAAAATTCACAAAGCTTTTACAATTCATATCTTTACAAAAACGTGAGATTGTTGCTGGAGAGGTATAACAAAGGTCTGCCAAATCATTAATACTGATACTTGGAATCTGATCTATATGAGTTAAAATAGTATGAGCAATCGCATAATACATGTCTTGAGGTGAAGAAACATTCACATAAGACATCAGAGTATATAAAATATCAACTTCATTATAATCATGAATTGTCATGGTTATGCTCCTTTAAATACTGACTTCTACCCATTTCATATAAATCATGTCCATAGCAGTCAATCACAACAGTTAAAGGTAAATCTTTGACTACTAAACGACGAATAGCTTCAGGCCCTAAATCCTCAAAAGCAATGACTTCACAAGATTGAATACATTGTCCAATATAAGCGCCTGCTCCTCCAATTGCTCCAAAATAAATACTCTGATAGTCCATTATAGCTTGTTTGACATGATCTTGACGGTAGCCTTTACCAATCATTCCACGCAAACCTAGCTGCATAAGTGCTTTCGCATAAGCATCCATGCGTCCAGATGTTGTCGGTCCCCCACTGCCAAAAACATGTCCTGGTTTTGCTGGAGTAGGTCCAACATAATATATAATTTGATCTTTAACATCAAATGGTAATTCTTCTCCCTTTTCTATTAAAGCCACCAAGCGTTTATGTGCCGCATCTCTGGCAGTATAAATAACACCTGATAATAAAACCTGATCGCCAGCTTGCAAGGCAAGAGCCTGTGATTGCGTCAAAGGTGTTGTCATATGTTTGATCATAAAATAACCTCCTTATGTCTGGCAACATGACAGCAGATAGAAACAGCAACTGGCATTCCTGCAATATGCGTTGGATATGTCTCAATATTCAATGACAAAGCTGTTGTTTTCCCTCCATAGCCAGCTGGTCCAATACCTAACTGATTAATTTTTTCTAATAATTCTTCTTCTAATTGTTGATATCGCAAATCACTATGATGTGTTCCTATATCTCTGAGCATCGCTTTTTTCGCAAGATATGTGACATAATCAAAAGAACCTCCAATACCAACTCCAATCACCATAGGAGGACAAGCATTAGGTCCTGCTTCTTCCACAACTTTTAAAACAAAATCTTTAATTCCTTCTACCCCATCACTTGGTTTGAGCATTTTGACCTGACTCATATTTTCACTACCAAAACCTTTTGGAGCAACAATGATTTTCAATTTGTCACCTTCCACAATTTCATAGTGAATCAAGGCAGGTGTGTTATCTTTTGTATTGATTCGATCAAAAACAGGATCATCAACAACACTTTTTCTTAAATATCCTTCCTGATATCCCTGTCGAACACCTTCCTGTAAAGCCTCCTGTAAAGATCCCTGCACATGAACATCTTGTCCTATTTCAACAAATAAACAAGCCATCCCTGTATCCTGACAGATAGGGACTGACAATGATTGAGCCATTTTTGCATTTTCTTTTAAAATAGATAATGTCTGTTTAGCCAATTGACCATCTTCAGTTTGACTTGCCTGATCAATCGCATTTCGAACATCTTGAGGCAATTGATAATTAGCCTCTATGCATAATGTTTTGACTGCCTGTATAATATCTTCCTGTTTTATTTCCCTCATGTTTTCACCTTCTTTTATTATGTTTATTATATATAATTTTCTATCCTACCACAAGAAAAAAAGAATTAAAGAAGATGCCCCTTTAATTCTTGAAGTGAAGGATAATATAAACAATAATATCTCAGTGACATAAGTTCTACTGCAGTTAACAAACTATGTTTACCTGTTTTTCTGTTTTTAGATTGACCTAATACTAACTTATGATGAACTGGTATTTTTAAATCCAACTGTGGATGACAAGTCATCAAAACAACCTGACATCCTGATTTTTTTATATACTGTAAAATCTTTGCATTACTGTTTGCGAAATATCCATTAACAGTCATAATAATTGCTACACTGCTTTGATTTAATTGTTTTGCACATTCTAGCTGTCGTGAAGAATCCATATATGCCATTGTAAACTTTTCTAACATCAGTAAATCTGTTTGTAAGTGTAAAGCTGCACTTTGTGAAAATTGTGTACCAAAAAAAGCAACTGATTCACTATCATGAATTAATTTTAAGATTGCATCAACTTCATTCCAATCTAAAAGCTTTGGTAAGTCAGAAATGTATTGAATAACTTGTTGGATATATTGTTGCGTTGCCTGTAAAGGAGAATCCTTCATTGTTTCGAGTGAAATATTAATAAGATTATTGAATTTTTTATCATGTGAATGGAATGTATAACATTCCTGTTTAAGATGCGCAAAATTTTCATAGCCTAAAGCACGACAAAAACGTGAAATCGTTGCTGGTGAAACAAAACATTCTGCGGCCAACTCACTAATACGCATATTCGCAATACGATAAAAATTATTAGCCATGAACCAGGCAATATTATAATTGGTATCATTTTCTTGAGCTGTATCTAAAAAGATAATCAGCCTATAAAACAAATTCTTCACGATAAATCCTCCTGTAATACATAATGCCCAGACAAATCAGCACTCAAATAATTTTCTTCATCAGTTATTTTCACAATAACATAATCCTTGCCAAAAGTAAATGTCAATTGGCAGTCTTTTTGATGAGATAGTATACATGTTGCCTGTTGATGAGAATCATCCTGGTAAGTAGCAAAATCCCCGATTCCAGATTGATTGAGTTCAAATTCAAAAGTAAAACCATTTTGCTTTTCATCGTTTTCATAAATATATAAAAGATAATCATGATATTGATAAACTTTTCTATCAAGTGGCTTTTCATGAAATTGAGATGATAGAGGTTGTGAGGAATGAACTTGACAACCTACTAACAAAAACACACATATCAAAAACATTACACACTTTTTCATAAAGAGCTAACCTCCATATTTCGACTTTATATGATTATATCACAAAATGATTTATGAAATATAGTCCCATTTATGTAACATCAAAAACAATCACATATTTTTTGACAATTGCATGAAATTTTATACAAAATAATTTGTTAGATTATATGTGTAGTCAAAAATAATTTGTTTTCCCTTCAAATTTGACTACTTCATGATATCCTTTCCCAAACTGATATCAAAAAAGCAGATGAGGACTCCCACCTATCTGCTTTTTTATTTACTGAAGAACATCTTGATAAACTCTCAATACATTTTTAAAGAATATTTTTTCAATCTCCAACGATGTTAATCCCGCTTCTTTTAATGCCTGTTCTAACTTTGGAAGATAAGAGGCATCTTTTAATTCTAAATATGGTGGAATACCATCAAAATCACTTCCTAGACCAATACAGTCAATACCAGCTAAATTTTTAATATATAAAATGTGTTTGACAATATCATCTATTTTTGATAAACACTTTTCTTCATCATTTTCTGTTAAAAAGTCAGCAGCATAATTCATCCCCATGACTCCACCACGACTTGCGAGTTTTAAAATCATCTCATCAGTTAAATTACGCGCATGTGGACAAACACTTCTCGCATTGGAATGTGAAGCGACAAACGGTTTAGTAGTCAAACGATAAACATCTTCAAATCCAGCGTCTGAAAGATGTGAAACATCAATAATGATTCCTAAACGTTCACATTCTTGAACATATGCCTTGCCAAATTCAGTTAAACCATTTTTTGTATCACAGGCATGATAGCCATGATTGTCATCATCTCTTGAAAAATTAGGATAACCTATACCATTAGAAAAATTCCATGTGAGCGTAATCATGCGCACACCTAAATCATAATAATGTTGCAAATATTGAAGATCATTTTGTACAACAGCACCCTCTTCAAGCGTTAACATAGCACTCATACGATGCTGATTCATATTATTGATAATATCCTGATAATTTTTAATGACGCCTATCATATCTGAATACTGATTCATTTCATGATAAAAAGTGTCTATCAGATCATGCGCATATTGAAAAGGATTATCAGTTTTATGCAAAGGTGTAAACATGGCAAAGTTTTGTAAAAGGTAATCACCTTGTTGCATTTTTTCTAAACTTATATTCAGGTTATTCTGTTTTAATGATATATCTTGATTTGATTGTCTTTGTAAATATATCTCAGAAATTGTATCACAATGCATATCAACAACTTTCATTTCCAATCCCTCCTATGAAAAATAAATTTCTGTTGTCTGATATAATTTTGTGAGTGATTGTGTTTCTTTAAGCCAGTCTATTGCTTCATTTATTTCTTCTGGCGTTAATTCTACAATTCCATAAGTCGCCAGCTGACAAATATCATAGAGACTTTGCCATAAATCATCAAAATCATGTGTTTGTTCATCAGCCTGCTCACTTTCTAAATATGCGCTCATTTGATGCGCTTTTTTTGTTGCTTCTTCTTTTGTCATTATAACTCTCCTTCTTGAATCAATCCCAGTTGAAGACATGCATAATATATACCATCTTCATCAATAGGTTTTGTAATAAAAGTAGCGATAGATTTTAATTTTTCATTTCCTTGCCCCATTGCTACACTTTGAGAGGCATGTTTAAACATATCGACATCGTTTAAAGAATCTCCAAAAGCAATATATTCCTGAAGTCCTAATAAATGCATCAGTTTTTGAATTCCTGTTGCTTTTGATAATCCAGCAATTGTAATATCAGCATATGTAGATTCTCCAGGCAAAACATGAACTCCAGATACTTTTTGAAAAGGTGCATAATCATAGCCAAGTGGTCCATATACAATCATCGCATCGACTTCTTGACCACAATATGTTCCTACTGGAGGAATCTGATTTTGAAAATATCTTTGTGTCTGCAAAACATATTCATCAGGTTCCTTAGAAATAATACGTTGCTTAGATTTTAATGTCACAGCATAATTATATTGTTTCGCTATAGATAAAACTTCCTGTACGGCCTGAGGATCCATGGATGCGTGAAAAATTTCTTTTTTATAGGCATCTAAAACAACCTGACCATTATTACAAACAAATCCATCCCATTCAAACATATCCATAAGTCCTGTTCGTGTTAATGAATCAATTCCTCGCCCTGAGGAAATAATCATATGATATCCATTTTTCTTTAATAGACGTAACGCCTTTTGTGTTGATAACGACACTTGATGATGAACATTATCTCTTAATGTACCATCAACATCAAAACATAATAATGGCTTCATACTTGTCCTCCTTGTCTTTTTTATTATACAGTAAAATAACTTTTATAAAAAGAAGAGAATTTATTCAATCAATAAATTTATTCAATCAATAAATTCTCCATATTCACTCACCTTTTGTTCATAAACACGTCCTTGTTGGAGGCTTTTATGAATGTCTATGATTCTTTGATTAGATGAACCTTTATAAATCAATTCTAAACTACGTAGTGATAATACAAAACGTCCATCTACCAATGTATCGCATAACGATAATAAATCAATGGCATCCTGTCCAAGTTTAAGAATGTCTTCATAGACATATCCACTATAAATCATAATATGTAAAGAAGTTTGAGCTTTGATTTGAGAAACCAATATTTTCAAAGGCTTCACTTGTAAAAATGGTTCACCTCCAGAAAGGGTTATACCATCTAAAAGTGGATTACTTAAAATATCAGCAACAATTGTTTCAATATCTTCTTCATATCCACCATTTATATCCCAGCTTTCAGGATTATGACAGCCAGGACAATGATGTAAGCACCCTTGTGTAAATAGAGTATAACGTAAACCAGGCCCATCTACAATTGAATCATGAACAACACCATATAGTCTAATCTTTGTTGATTCCATGTTTAACACGATCTTTTTCTTCTGCTCTTTTGGCATCATTGAAACGATCAAGCGTTCCTACAAGATAACCTGTGATACGTCTAATTCTTTCAAATTCTTCATGAGGTGCTTCTTTACGACCACATTGAGGACAAACATCATTAATAATGCCATTATATCCACAAACAGGATCACGATCAACAGGATGATTAATAGCCCCATATCCCATATTGGCATCATGCATAGCTCTTACAATTTTTTCAAAAGCTGGTAAATTCTTTGTTGGATCACCATCCATTTCAATATAACTAATATGTCCTCCATTTGTGAGTTCATGATAAGGTCCTTCAATTCTTATTTTATCAAAAGCACTGATTGGATAATAAACAGGAACATGAAAACTATTCGTATAGTATTCTCGATCTGTGACTCCTTCAATCTTTCCATATAATTGTCTATCTAGTTTTACAAAACGTCCTGATAATCCTTCTGCAGGTGTGGCAATTAAAGAAAAGTTTAAATGATATTTCTGACAGGCTTCATCAACACGACGACGCATATGCGCTACAATTTGTAATCCCAAAATTTGTGCCTTTTCACTTTCACCATGATGATAACCAATCAAAGATTTTAATGTTTCGGCTAAACCAATAAATCCAATCGTTAAAGTCCCATGTTTTAATACTTCTCTGACTTCATCTGTTGATTTTAATTTTTCTGAATCAAGCCAAACACCCTGTCCCATTAAAAATGGATAATTCATCACACGTCTTTTACACTGAATTTCAAATCTTTCTAATAATTGATCTATACATAAATCCATTAATTGATCCAGCTTAATAAAGAATTCATCAATATCACCTTTTGATTTAATCGCTAAACGAGGTAAATTAATAGAAGTAAAACTTAAATTCCCACGTCTTGGAGAAATCTCACGAGTTGGATCATAAATATTCCCCATAACTCTAGTACGACATCCCATATATGCAATTTCTGTTTCTGGTGTTCCTTTATAATATTGTTTATTAAACGTTGCATCAACAAACGAAAAATTAGGAAATAAACGCTTTGCTGAAACACGACATGCTAATTGGAATAAATCATAGTTAGGTTCACCTTTTTGATAATTAATGCCTTCCTTAACTCTAAATATCTGAATTGGAAAAATAGGTGTTTCTCCACCACCCAAGCCAGCCTCCGTTGCAAGAAGGACATTACGAATAGCCATTCTTCCTTCAACTGATGTGTCCATGCCATAATTCAATGAACTAAATGGTACTTGTGCTCCTGCACGAGAATTCATCGTATTTAAATTATGAATTAATGCTTCCATAGCCTGATATGTTTCTTTATCAGTATCCTGATATGCTCTTTCACTTGCAAATTTTTGAATACGCTCAATAATTTGTGGAGATATATGATTATGCATCAATACATCTTTTTCTTCTATAGCATAATTTTGACAACTTAAAGAAGGCTGATGATCTAATGATTTCAACTGTGCCATAACATCTGCAACATTGACATCAGTTAATAATGTTAATGCTTCTTCAATAGCTTTCAAATACCACTTACGATATGATTTTTTAATTCCTTCAGCCATTCCGTAATCAAAATTCACAATAGCCTGTCCACCATGCTGATCATTTTGATTAGATTGAATCGCAATGCAAGTTAAAGCAGAATATGTCGTAATACTATTAGGTTCACGCAAAACTCCATGACCAGTTGAAAAACCACCTTTAAACAAATCAATAATATCTATTTGGGTACAGGTTGTTGTCAATGTCAAAAAATCCATATCATGAATATGTATATCGCCAGAACGATGTGCTGCACTATGTAAAGGATTTAAAACAAACATCTCATTAAACTGTTTGGCTGCTTCAGCCCCATATTTTAACATTGTTCCCATTGGTGCATCAGCATTCACATTCGCATTTTCTCGTTTTAAATCACTATCCTTAGCATCCTGAAAAGTAATTTCTTCCAATGTTTTCATTAAACGTGATTTTCGATCTCTAGAGCGTGTACGTTCAGCACGATACAAAATATAAGCTTTTGCAATACGTACATACCCTTTTTCTATTAATGTTTCCTCTACAGTGTCCTGTACCAGCTCTACTGTTGGCAATTCTGTATGACGATCCTCTAATTTCTGCTCTACAATATGTGCCAAATGAATAGCTGCATCTAGACCATATTTTGCTTCTGTTGCCTGGAACGCCTTATAAATAGCTCCTGCAATTTTATTGACATCAAAGACATCCATACGTCCATCTCTTTTTCTAATGTATTGAATCATGAATCAAACCCCCTTTTGTTTAGTATCTCACATCTCTTCGTTTTTCTCAAATCTTTTGAATGATTCCCCTTACAAAAAAAGGTATTCATCACTGAATACCCTATATAACTATTCAATTGTTGAAATTCCTAATTCATTAATTTTATCTTTAATTATTTCAATTGCTTTTTTTTCATCTTCACCGTCAGTAATAATTTCAACTTGTGCTTTCGTTGGAATTCCTAAAGATAAAACTCCCATCATACTTTTTAAATTGACACTTTTATTACCATAATTTAATGTTACATGGCAATAAAATTGTTTCACAGTATTAACCAATTCAGTTGTAGGTGTTGCATATAAACCAACTGGATCTGTAACAGTAAATTTTAAATTTTGAGCCATATCAAATTCCTCCTTTACTCATACTATTATTATAACATAAAGATATTGGAGATTTGAAAAAATATGACTCTTCAATTAAAAATTATTTTCCATTTTTTTAATCATCTGTAAATCATATTGCTGTTCAAAATCTTCTAAAAATCGTTCTATATATTCACGTCGTGGTGTAATCACATTCATATCTATATGAGGATGATTTTGAACATACATTTCTAATCTTTTTTGTAAATTATCTTTGGATATCAAATAATCCTCAACAATACTTTCATGATCCATTCCAAAATAAAGCATTAAAATGGCTGACACAATTCCTGTGCGATCCTTACCAGCATTGCAAAAATAAAGGACATGCGTAGAAGCATGAAGCATCATGTATATGATTTTCCACATGTTTTCATCTACCATATGAATATATGATAAACTGACTTCTTCAGGAGTACGTGGAATATGATTGCCACCCGTCACTGGTGTATGATGATAAATAAAACGTGTATCGTTTTCAAATAAACTTGGTTGCTTGAAACGTTCATTTTCACTGCGCAAATCAAAGATAGTACGTACATTATGATGAATGAGCCATTGTATTTCATCTTCAGTTAACTTTATAGGGACATCACTTCTTATAAAACGTGTATCATTTTTAAATAATAACCTTGTATTACAAGTATTTTCAAATAGCGAACTCATCTATACACCTCCATAACACAAAAAAATTATTATATGTTAAAAATATTTTTTAAAATTGATCTGTTCTTTCTCGTGAATATAACCATTCTTACGATAAAATTCATGAGCACCTTTTCTCATTCCACCAGAAACCAATCTAATACCTATAGCATTATCCTCATGTGCCCATTTTTCTACCTCTGCCAAAAGTAAAGAACCTATACCATGACGTTTATGTAACGATGTTACAGCAATTCCCATTATATTTTCATGTGTCCAAAATAAAGCGTATCATAGTTATTAGCATGAACATATCCAATAACCTTTCCACTTTCTTCTGCAACAAAAATGCGATCACATGACGACTGACATAAAGCCATTATTTTCTTAGCTGTAAGTTCTATAGGATAGTCATAACCCATTTCTTCTTTATTTAATTGATAAATATCTTCAACATCATCAATTTGACACTGTCGTATATAACAACTCATATCACTTTTCCCCTTTTCTATTATCTTTTCTTGATAGGATGTCTAATCACTGTTTTTAATTTTTCAATCTTTGCTTTTCTAGGATCACTTAAATAAATTTCATGATGAAATCTATGATCATGAATATCCAGCTCATAACCCATACTTTCCATATATTCATGCATCAGTGATACAGTTTGAGGTTCATTATCATAGCTGCCAATATGCATACACTGCACACACAACCCTTCATCATAGGTTAAAAATTCCACCCTTGAAAAATCTTGTTTCTTTTTTTTGCGTTGCTGTATGGATGGCCCAATCAAAATCTTCCTTTTTGACAAAATCTGGTAATCGAATCAAAGAAATAAATTGCAGATCATCTTTTCTTTGATAATCCATTCCTTTGACTCCTTCCTGCCACCAAAAACCTTCCAATGGTGGAACAACATATTGAAAAAAGCCATCTATCTGATACGAACTTTTATAACTCATTTTAATTGTATAAGCTATATTATATAAAAGACTAATGGTTTGTTGATAATCTCCATTTTTATCATTAGGATTTCCCTTCCCTTTGACTGCCAGATAATTCATGGGAGGTATTGTTATAATATTGGGTTTCTTTTTAGGCATATAAAATTCCTTATATTCTTTTTTATAATCAAAAGTCATCATTTCACTTCTTTTACTTACAAATCCTATTTTACCATGAATATTTTTTATAGAAAATAACATAAATATTTCTTCATTCTTACATCTTTTATAAGTCTATATCAAATAAGCTCAATTGAACATTTTTCGTTTTATCTTCAAATTTCTTTAAATACTCAAATATCTGTTTATTATCATGTATAATGCCATGTTCCTCACACATCTGATGAAAAATCTCCATTAACTGATGATTCTTTAAACTATAAAGTTGATATTGATTTCCATAAGTTCGTATATATTTTTCTTTCATATGAGGAAACAAATGATCTAACTGATTGTAAAAATATTCTCTATTACCTTCACGAAGTGTTAACCCCATCCCAAAGCAGATAACACCATAAACCTTGGCTTCAATACAATCATTTAAAATACTTATAATATTTTCTTTCGTATCATTAATAAATGGAAGAATTGGGCAAAGCCAGACAACTGTTGGAATACCAGCATCACGAAGTTGCTTTAAGACTTCCACTCTTTCACAAGTTGTACTGACGTTTGGTTCAATCATTTGACATAAATCTTCATCATAAGTTGTTAATGTCATTTGTACAACACATTTTGTTTTATCATTAATCGCTTTTAATAAATCTAAATCTCTTAATACACGATTAGATTTTGTGATGAAAGTAAAACCAAAACCATACTTATATGCTAATGATAATGCCTTTCGCATATAACCTATTTCATTTTCAAGAGGAATATAGGGATCTGTCATAGAACCTGTACTCAACATACACTTTGATCGTTTTCTTTTTAGAGTCTGTTCCAACAATTCAATAGCATTTTCTTTAATTTCAATATCCTCAAAATCATGTTCCATACGATAACAATGACTTCTTGAGTCACAATATATACAGCCATGAGTACATCCTCGATATAAGTTCATTCCATTTGACGAAGATAAAATCCCTTTTACTTTTTTATAATGCATAAATATTTTCCTTTCATATATTGTTTTTGAAAATTCATCACATTTTTTAACACTATCCTTGATGTCAAATATTTATCTAAAAAATATAGCTTTTTCATAATGAATCTATTGAAATTATATCAAATAACCAGTCATAACGTATATTTATATTTTGACATTTATGAAATCTTAGTTTTTTAGAGAATTTAATCAATGATTCAATCATCTGTAGAAACATTTGTATAATAATAAACATCTAAAACTTAGATATATTTATTTTTTTATTGACTATCGCACTAAACCGAGAGAATTAAGCTGATTATTTCACTCATAAGAACTTAAATTCCACTCATTCTACTTTCCGTTTCTATACTTACACTTTGAAATGTTTTATAATTCAGTTAGGAGGAGGTTTTAGATATGGATATAAAAAAAGTAGGAAAATTTATTGCATCTTGTAGAAAAGAAAAAAACATGACTCAAAAAGAATTGGCTGAATTAATTGGTGTTACAGATAAATCAATATCCAAATGGGAAAGAGGGGGTTCACTTAGATAAAGATACCACATCAATAATCCCACGCTGACTTTTGCTCAACCGATACAGCCAGAGGGCTGGATAACAAGAAAAGGCGGTATGCGCCCCGTGGAGGGGTAGCGTACCGCCTTTTCTTGTGGGGGTTTCCAAAGGGGGCAACGCCCCCATTTGGCACACGACTTTGCGAAGCAAAGTGTAGTGTGTTATACGCTCTGTCGGCGTTGCCGTGAAAATGCCGTTGCCGCCGGGGAGGGCAAGGGCATTTGAAGCGGCAGGAAAACAGGGCTGTGCTTGCGTGGCGTAGAGCCGTAAGCACAGGTCTGGTTTCAACAGCAGACTGGGCGTATATGAAAGCCCCCGTCCCTCGTCCTACGCTCCGACTTGTGGACAAAGTGTCCCGAAGTTGTGGCTACACTCCCGGAAAAGTAACAGGACAGCGGGCAACCGTCAAGGCTGAAATGAACGGGCTTACACCCGGCCTTGACCGCCACCCGCCGTCCCGCTGAATGGGTGAACAAGGCGACCAATCCCTCAAAGTGCTTGGCCGCTCTCTTTCTGATTTTGGAGTGTTTCTTTTCTCATAATTGAAATGGGCGGGAAGCCATTTTAGGGCTTTCCCTCCTTGATTGCCCATCAGCAAAGCCAGACGGGACGGTCAACGGCGGCGCATGAAATGCGCCGTTCATCTTGACCGTTGACTGGCTTTGCTATTTCTCTGATAAATGAAATTTCGATTTTTAGAAATCGTTTAAGATAGCAATGCGGCTCCACTTGAAATTTTTTCTTTTACTGCAAAAACAGCCTCTTGGATAGAATAGGTTGTCGTTTCTATAACATTCGATTCATATATCCCCAAATTACAAAATTGCTCCCACATTGTTTCTACTAATTCAACATTTGTTTTTCTGTCTAATTTTGAACGTTCCACAGCTCGTTTCATAGTTTCTTCTTTACTGGCTCTTAAAACAATATAGTGTACTTCATAATCTTCTCGAACAAGGGCTCTCCATGGTTCTAAAAACCACGGCCCGACAATTCCATCTACAATTACATCATATCCGCCGCGGGCATAGCGCTTTGCAGCTTCTAAAAAGGCTTCAATGACAACTAAATTTTGTTCGTTGGACTCTGGTAAATGCGGCGGTATTGCTCCTTTGCTTAAATAATGAAAAAAGTCGTCTGTGTGCATATGCACAGATTTATCCATGTTCGATTCTTTTGCGACAATCGACGCAGTTGTTGTCTTTCCTGTTCCCGGCGAACCTGTAATCACAATAATTCTTCCTTGATTCATCTACATTCTCCCTCGCAATTCAGATTTACCGCTCTCTTTCTGATTTTGGAGCGTTTCTTCTCTCAAGATTGAAATGGGCGGGAAGCCATTTTAGGGCTTTCCCGCCTTGATTGCCCATCAGCAAAGACGGGCGGGACTGTCAACGGCGGCGCATTTATGCGCCGTTCATCTTGACCGTTGATTGGCCCCGCTAACTTTGCTACTCTGTTCTAAGTAATTCCTCAATTTGTTTTTTCATATATTCTACAAGTGCCATCGCTTCCTTTTCTACTGTCTCCCATTCATCAGACAAATTTCCCAAATAAGCTTCCTTTGCCGTTGTTAGCAGGGGGGAAAATCTCTCCGGCAATTTTAAAATTACCCATTTTGCGGCAACATCTTTTGTCGTGATTTCTTCTGTTACTAAAGTAAACCACATTCGTGATAAGGTTAATAACACATTTCTTTCATCACCCTTAAAGCTGGAAATCAAACCAGGTAAAGAAAACCGAATTGCTTTTTTAATTTCGTGAAATGGGATAGCGGGAATAAGCTCTTTGCTTTCCGCCCCCTTCAAAGTTATGCTATTTTTTCTTGCTTGCCATAATAAAATCATTATATCTGGGTCATTGCAGGCTTGCGGATATTCTCCTGCTTCCATCTCTCCCCTTAGCCATTCACCATACATATACTGACATTTTGGCGGAAATTGCAACGGAACAATATCAGATTGATTGATAATAGTTACCTCTAAAGGTCTTTTTTCAATACAGCCTACGGAGCCAGAAATTTTCAATAATTGCTTTGTTAGATCTGCTCTGATTGAATTACTCAATTCTTGTTTAGTAATTATCAGTATATCTATATCACTATCTGGACGCAGCCCATTCATTGTTGCTGAACCATATAAATATATCCCCAATATTTGATCTTGTAATATGGTTTCTGCTATTGAAATAACTTGATTTACTTGTTGTGGAAATTCATTTATATTCATTGTAACTCCTATATGTATTTATTTTTACTCCTCAACAACTGATAAAACAGCGTCTAAGGCTAATTCTAAGGCTATGGATATACTTGTTTTTCCCCATTCTCTTTCTTGGTATTTATGAGGGTCTGCAAGAGTATCGGCTGAAAAAAGCAGCATAGCCCATGTAACTTTTCTAAATTTTGCACACGCCGCCAATGCGGAACATTCCATTTCTACTACTTGACATCCCTCTTCTTTCCGATACTGAACCATTTCTACTGTTTCTCGATAAAAACCGTCTGTTGTCCATGTTTTAACTTCCCAATATGGTATATTCTTTTGGCTTAAAGCAGATTCAATCGCATTTATACCAGCCTTTGAAATCTCTACTTCTCGGGAGGGAGGAAGATAATGGTAAGATGTTCCCTCATCTCTCAATGCAGAAACAGGTATCAAAAATCTATTTTCCGGGATGTCTTCCAATACGCCACAGGAGCCGACGGAAATAATCTTTGTTACACCCCCTGCAATTAAATATTCTAAAACTTGGACGGCAGCAGCACTTCCCACAGGAGCCGGACATAGACATATTTTCTCCTGATTATAAAGACATTCATAAATAGGATATCGTCTTGTTGCACTTTCAAATTCATCTATCTGTATTCCATCATGGGTATGTGCATAATTTTCAACCTCGTCTCCTAAAAAAGCAAACACTGCTTTTGCAGGAAAACATTTTTTCCCATTTCCCGGCTGAAAAACAGCTTTTGATGCGGTATCGTACTCTAAAACAGGGTAGTCATGCTTTACTAATGGCATATTATTATCTCGAATAACAGGCTATTATTCTATTCCTTTCATCATCTTTTTTGCCAACTGCTTGAACAGGTCGGCAGTTTCTTCATCCATCGGCGTAAGCTGTCCGATCTGTCCGGCAACCATCGCCGCTACATCGTCAATGGAAAGCGGGTTTTGCTTCTGTTCCGCCAATGCGTCCCGCATGGCTTGGAACATCGCGGCGGTCACAGCTTCTCCCGGCTGTTCCCCGTTGTCAATGTCTTTCTTAATATCCCGCAGGATAGCAAGGAACACATTTTTGATTTTCTCAATCTCCGCCTCATGTTCCCCCATCTTCTGGGCGTTCAAAAGCTGTAAATCCTGCTTTGCTTCCGCCCGGTGTTCCGGGTGTTCTTTCATCAGGTCGGACAGGGAAGCCGTTGCTATCTCGATAAGCTGGTTTCTTGCTGTTATGCCTTTTGCCGCTGTGTCCTGAAAATAAATCCGTATCAAATCTATCAGCTTAGGAAAATTCCTGTGTTCCAACAGGCGGTTGAGGATTTGCACATCAACAGCACCCGTCACGAGCCCCCTCACGGCTCCCTCGGACAAGCCTAATTCAGAAATATCGTAGCTTTTACGGACGCTCACGGTGGATAAGCCCAGTATGTAGTCTGTCGATACCTTAAATTCCTTTGCCACGCCTATGAGAATATCACTGCTGACCGTTCTCGTTTCGCCGCTGACAATGCGGCTCAACTGGGAAGCGGAAACCCCTATCTTCTCCGCAAGTTCCTTTTGTGTGATGTGGTTCCCGTTGCATAAATCGGAAATCCGCTGTCCGGGTGTTCCGGGTAAAGCCATAGATACGCACCTCCTCCGCATACTTCCATTATACAGAATGATTGCAAAAATGCAATATCCAAAGTGTAAACTTCATCAAAATGCAATTCTCGCAAAATTCCGGGGATTGCATTTTTTTCGTGTAGACTTAGGGTAGTTCATCGATGGACAGCACCTTGAAAACAGAATGACCGTCCGAAAAGGAATACCCCGGCTGGGGAAGCACCGCAAGGAACCGGACTTCGAGACAAAATGTCCCGAAGCTGCGGGGAGCGTGCCAACGCCGGAACACGCCGCAGGAATGGGGCAGGAAACCTTTTCGGGGAGAACGGCAACGGAAAGCAAAATGGAGGGAACGCATGAGAGATAACCCCTATAAAGACTTGCCGCCACTGGAACGCAGGCCGGACGGTTCCCTTTACCGCATGACACCGGCGCAGAGAAAACAGGCGGCCAGCCTGATACGCCGGGAGTGTTGTTGCTGTGAGGACGGCAACTGCATTGTCCTTGATGATGGGGACACCTGCACCTGCCCGCAGACGATTTCTTTCTCGGTCTGCTGTAAGTGGTTCCGCTGGGCGGTCTTGCCGCTGGACGGGACGCTGGAAGCGGAAATTTTCCGGGATAAGGACTTGAAACGCTGTGCGGTCTGCGGTGGCGTGTTCGTCCCCAAATCCAACCGGGCAAAATACTGCCCCGGCTGTGCCGCCAGAGTTCACAGGCGGCAGAAAACAGAAAGTGAACGGAAAAGGAGGTCTGCTGTGGACAGTTAGGAGCGAAAAAAGCCTTGATTTATCAGGCTTTGCAAGCCCCAAACCGGGGCAGGTGGTATAAAGTATCGCCCGCCCCGGAAAACGGGCTTCTAACCGTCCACAAAACGAACTATGACAAATACCATCTATATCCACCAGCCGGAAAAGGCGTTCAGCTTCACCCGGCTCCCGAATTTTCTCTTTGAAGCCCCCACATTCAAGCCCCTGTCCAACGAGGCAAAGGTTCTGTACGCCTTTATCCTGCGCCGGACAGAGTTATCCCGCAAGAATGGGTGGGCGGATGACTGCGGACGGATTTTCCTGTATTACCCTATCTGTGAAGTGGTCACACTGCTCCATTGTGGGCGGCAGAAAGCGGTGAATACCCTGCGGGAACTGCAATACGCCGGACTGGTGGAGATCCAGAAGCAGGGCTGTGGAAAACCCAACCGCATTTTCCCAAAATCCTATGAAGCGGTTCCGAACACCGACTTCAAGAAATCCCGTTCTGGTACGCCGGAGGGCTGAAAACCGTACCCATGAAGTACGGAAATCACTCCTGAGAAGTACGAAAACCGGACGGTATATAGAAATACAAAGATTAAAAAGATTGATTTATATTCTATCCATTCCAATCCTATCCGAGCTATTTTCTGCGGGATTTTCCCTGTGGAAAACCCCGGATAGGAAAGGAATGGGGAAAGGAGCAGAATGGCACAGCACGCAATTTTGCGTTTTGAGAAGCACAAGGGCAACCCGGCAAGGCCGCTGGAAGCCCATCACGAACGGCAGAAAGACCAATACGCCAGCAACCCTGATATTGACACCAGCCGGAGCAAATACAACTTCCATATCGTCAAGCCGGAGGGACGCTATTACCACTTCATTCAGAGCCGGATTGAGCAGGCCGGGTGCCGAACCCGCAAGGACAGCACACGGTTTGTCGATACGCTGATAACCGCCAGCCCGGAGTTTTTCAAGGGGAAATCCCCAAAGGAGATACAGGCGTTTTTCCAGAGGGCGGCGGATTTCCTCACCCACCGGGTAGGGCGGGAAAATATCGTGTCGGCGGTGGTACACATGGACGAGAAAACGCCCCACCTGCATTTGACCTTTGTTCCGCTGACAAAGGACAACCGCCTGTGCGCTAAGGAGATTATCGGCAACCGGGCAAACCTGACGAAGTGGCAGGATGATTTTCACGCCTACATGGTGGAGAAATATCCCGACTTGGAGCGTGGGGAAAGCGCCAGCAAGACAGGCCGGAAGCATATCCCCACCCGGCTTTTCAAACAGGCGGTTTCCCTCTCCCGGCAGGCAAGAGCCATTGAAGCCACACTGGACGGCATTAACCCGCTGAACGCCGGAAAGAAAAAAGAGGAAGCCCTCTCCATGCTGAAAAAGTGGTTCCCGCAGATGGAGAACTTCTCCGGGCAGTTGAAAAAGTACAAGGTCACAATCAATGACCTGTTGGCGGAGAATGAGAAGTTGGAAGCAAGGGCAAAGGCCAGCGAAAAAGGAAAGATGAAAGATACGATGGAACGGGCAAAGCTGAAAAGCGAACTGGACAATTTACAGCGGCTGGTTGACCGTATCCCGCCGGATATACTGGCGGAACTGAAACGGCAGCAGCGGCACACGGTAAAGGAAAGGTGATAGTATAAGCAGAAATTTTCGCCGCCTTTGTGCGGCATTGTACCTTGAAAACTGAATATGGAGGACACTGGATGGCAAAAAGCGAAAGCAATATTTTTACACCCCGGACAGGGCAGGTCATACGAACAGAGAACGGCACGCAGTATTTTGTATGTGGGAACAACCGTATAAAAATCTCCGAACACTTCGCCGCAGGCGGGAAGCCCCTCGGTGATCTGATTGTAGATGTGGTGCGGCATACCGCAGAAAAAGCCGCTTCAACCTGATAGCCCATCATTGATAACGCGCCCACGCTTATGATATAATTGCCATAGAGCAAAAGTATTGTAAGCGTGGGTTGTTTCTTTAGAAGGAGGATTTTTACGGTGAAACAACCTTACAATACTACGATTTACAACACGGCGCTTTATATGAGATTGAGCCGGGACGATGAACTGCAAGGAGAAAGCGGGAGTATTCAGACACAACGCATGATGCTCCGGCAATATGCCGCCGAGCATGGCCTGAATGTCATAGATGAATATATCGACGATGGATGGTCTGGAACGAACTTTGACAGGCCGGATTTTCAGAGAATGATTGATGACATTGAGGACGGGAAAATCAACTGCGTTGTTACGAAGGATTTATCCCGCTTAGGCAGAAACTACATTCTGACCGGCCAGTACACGGAAATCTACTTTCCCAGCAAAGGCGTCCGCTATATCGCTGTCAATGACAATGTGGACACCATCAACGGAGAGAATGAGCTTGCCCCATTCCTCAACATTCTGAATGAAATGCACGCCCGCCAGACCAGCAAAAAGGTAAAGGCGGCCATGCGGACACGGTTCGCAAATGGCGCACACTATGGAGCCTATGCTCCGCTTGGCTATGTCAAAGACCCAGATAAGAAAGGCCATCTTCTGATTGACCCGGAAACAAGGTGGATTATCGAAAAGATTTTTGACCTTGCCGTTCATGGCCGGGGAGCCGCCAGCATTACACGGATTTTGGTCGAAGAAAAAGTGCCTACTCCCGGCTGGCTAAATTTCCAGAGATACGGCACTTTCGCAAATATCTATGCCGGAGCGCCGGAGGAAAAAGCCTATGCGTGGACGATAGCGCAGGTAAAAAGTATTCTGAAAGAGGAAACCTATATCGGACACAGCGTCCACAATAAGCAGACCAACATTTCATTCAAAAACAAGAAGAAAGTACGCAAGCCAAAAGAGGAATGGTATCGTGTGGAGAACACCCACGAAGCGATTATTTCCGAAGATGTGTTCCGTCAAGTACAGGAGCAGATTTGCAACAGGCGCAGACGGCAGAAGAATGGCACAACGCAGATATTTTCCGGGCTGGTAAAATGTGCGGACTGCGGCTGGTCGCTGGCCTACGGTGTGAACAGCCAGAACAAAAATCCCTATGCACACTACCATTGTAGCAAGTACGGGCAAGGATTGCACCAGTGTTCCATGCACTATATCCGCTATGATGTGCTTTACGCCTATGTCCTTTCCCGTCTGCAATACTGGTCTGTGCTGGCACAGCAGGATGGGGACAAACTTCTGAAACGGCTACTTAACGCCAGCGACAAGGAACGCAATACCGCAAGGAAGCGGCAGACAGCCGAATTGAAAAAGGCGGAAAAGCGCAAAGCAGAAGTAGACACTCTGTTTGCAAAAATGTATGAGGACTGGTCTGCCGGACGCATTACAGAATACAATTTCAATATGCTGTCCGAAAAGTATCAGGGCGAACAGCGAGAATTGGACGCAAAAATTGAACGGCTTCACGAAGCGATGGAGGCCGCCGCCCAGACAGCGGTTGACGCTGAAAAGTGGATAGGTCTGATGAAACAGTATGTCAATCCAACAGAACTGACCGCCGAACTTTTGAATACGCTGATTGAAAAAATCCTTGTCCATGAAGCGGTCAAAAGTGAGGACGGAAGCCGGGAACAGGAAGTGGAAATCTTCTACCGCTTTATCGGCAAAATCGAATGACACATCTTGAGATACCCAACAATATCTTTAACTAAGGGAAACGGGCATCAATTTACCAGATAGCTCATTGATTATTCCTTTATGCCAATGCTTAGATATAGAAATACAAGAATTATTGTTGGGAGAATATTGTGAGAAAAAAGATTTATTGAATGAATCTAATGAATTAATTATTGATTTAATGAAAGATAAAATCACTGATCAGGAAGCTTTTATGACATATAAATTTATTCTCTTTTTTATCGTGATTCTACCATTGTTCTTCATTGTTATAGTTAGTCTATTCCCATATTTAGAAGGATTTATATCTTTTGGTGTTATTTGGGCACCATTTACTCTTATCTTTGGTTTGATTAAAATGATTGAAGGAATTATAAAACATAAAAGTTATTTTGGATACTTTGTTATAACATCAATGAGTTTATTTACAATTATCATCTACTTCCAAACACTTGCACTGCTTTAAAAATTCTATTTCATGAAAATATAGATAATAATAAACCCATATATATCCAATAACTAAAAAATCAAATGAATGAACCCAAAAATATTTGGCATATGATTTTATACAAATATTCAAGAAATTAAATCTCAATGACAGCATAAAATAATTCTTATGGATTACTGAATTTCAATACAGACCATAAAAGTAATAGTCATTTTCAAATGATAACCACGTTTAAAAGTATGGAATATCTCTTATTGTTATACTATTTTTAAGGTTCCATTTTATGAATACGTGGTTTTTATATACCCATTTTTTTATTATGTTAGCTATTTTCTACCATTTTTTATAAATTCTATTATTTCATTTTCTGTGTCAAATTGATCATAATCTCCTATATGCTTATTTTGATAATGATATACAATTCCCTTTTTACAATTTTCTTCCAAATGCTTTTTTAAATCTTCTTCTCCATATCTTTGAATATATTGACAAAATGTTCTTATCCTTAGTTTATGTAAAATACTATCTTCACACGGAAAATCTGGACATTCAAAACAATACTTATAATTTTTAGATGTACAGCATTGATAGTTTTTACAAGCTTCCTTTTCAGGACAGCCTCCCTTTTTGCAGCCAACACAATTTGGATTATCCTGACAATAATCACAAGCTAATCCACAATAGCCAAATCCTTTAGAACTCATAAGAATCACTTCCATTTCATTTATAAAAATATCATAACACATTTTTAAATATCTTGTTCATTGTCACACAAATGAAAAGAGTATTAATTTTTATAGAAAAAAATCTTGACAGTATTGCTAGCATATAGTGTAAAGTAAAATTGGAAAGGAAGGAAAAAACTATGACAACACATGAAGTCGAAGAAATGTTAGGTATCACAAAACAATCATTAATCTATTATGAAAAAGAAGGTCTTATTCATCCAAAAAGAAATGAAAATAATTATAGAAATTACATGCAAAAAGATATTAATATTTTAAAAACAATTTTATTATTACGTTCTATGGAAGTATCCATAGATGATATTAAACTTATTTTCAACAACAAACTCTCTATAAGAGAAGCACTAGAATCAAAAAAAGAATTTATTTCTAACTCTAAAAAGAAGTTAGAAGACATAGACAAAAAAATAAATGATTATATTAAAAGAAGAAGAGTGAAAGTGTCATTTGATAATCAAACTCTTGATCAATGGAAAGGTTATGATACTCTCTATCTTAATGATGATCATATAAAATATAATGAAGTGATTGTCCCTTTATCTCAAATACAACAAATAAACATTTCCATGTATAGTTCTATGTCAGTAGGTCATGCAGGTGTTGGCGCATATGGAATAGGCGGAGTTTTCTTTCAGTATTTTATTGATTTAGATATTGTGACATTAAATGATACATATTCATATTCTATTTTAAATAATAAACTTGTCGTTGATATGTTTGATTATATTCTAAAAAATAACATTACAGTCTATGATCCACTTCACCTTATTGAACTTTATCATGAAAAACATGATCCTGTTGCTTTAAATAATTATATTAATAATCATTTTAAAGATTGGGCAAAAAAATATCATTTAGATAATCCTAGAGATAACTTTGCATATTACAGTGAAGTCTATCAAAATAAAGAAAAAAATGAGAAAAAAGATATCTTTGGTTTAAAGATATTAAAAAAGACATTAAAAAAGAAATACTAAATAGAAAACAATCACCTTTATATGAGTGATTGTTTTTTTATCAAAGTCATTTTATTTATAAATAATGATTTACAACTTTGTTAAGAGACCCAAAAAATATGAGGATATTTTTATTTTTGATTTCATATATCAAGACTTTTATTCTAACGAGATATGTCTTTTTGTCTTTTCTTCAGGATGGATATTATTTCTTCTTTTTCCTACCATATCTAAAACTTTCAATCTAAAAACTGTTGTCGCTTTCATAAGATTTGTATTAAATTGAAATTCTTCATTATGATAATGTTTCATTAATATTTTTAATGCTTCAAATTTATCCTCATCTTCTACGAATTCAATTTCTCCATGACCAATTACACTTGCATATCCCATTGTACATGACATTCTTTCATCATAAAGAATAATATTATGTTCACAATCCATTTCAAAAGTAGCCTTATTGTTTTGTTTAATCAAGTCTAATTTTTTTCCTTGATTAGCACAATGAAAATACAAATACAATTGATCATCTTCTTTATCTACACCAAAATTCAATGGGACGATATAAGGATAATCTTCATCAAATAATGCCAAACGACACACATCACACTTATTGATAATATTCATGATTTCATTAAAATCTGTTATTTCTCGATCTTTTCTTCTCATAATACTTCTCCATTTGACTTAATAGCTTCTTTACAGCGATAATAAAACTCAATTTCTACATAATCTAAATAATAGTTTCTCAGGATACACTCTATGCTTTAACCATCATTACATCAGCAATACTTAACCCTTTTGACGTTTCCACAATAACATATTTAAACTGATATGCATCTAAGGTCCCACCCCATAAAAATTCTTTCTTAAAACCATGTATAATTTCTCCTTTTCATAAAACTGTTGACATATTTATCATACATTGTTTTTATAATTATACAATACACAGAAATGATTATGGAATATTGCTACAAAATTGATAATCAAATCCTTTTAAAAATGTTACATTGTAACAAAAAAAAGCAGTCAGAGCTGCTTATAATCTGTTTGATTACACCTTCTTATCAAATAGCGACCCATAAAGCTGATCCACTTCTTTAGCTTGTTGTAAATTGTCTGAAATGATAATACTGTATATCAGATCAAAAATATACTTTAAAGAAATATAAAAGACCATATCCTTTAAGCTTTCAAATTCATCATGAACCATACCATGTAACAAAATAGCCTGCTTTTTTGAAAGAGGATTTTCTTTATGACTTGTAATGATAATAAAAGGAATTTTTCTTTCGATCAAAATATCAGCAATATTTAAAAGATGTTCATTTTTGCCATTTTTACTTATCATAATGACTGTATGATGAGAATCCACATTCAAACTCAGCCATAACTGTTTATCCCTGTTTTGGTAAACCGTTGTTATTTTTCCTGTACTCAACAATAAATGACTAGCATATTCACCAATGCAGGCATTTGTATCATTAGCAATAATATCAATATATTGATTCTGCGAAATATGGAACATAACTTCTTTTAAAGTATCTACTGAAAGCATATGCTTTGTCTGATTCATAATACCCACTTCAATTTCAGACAACTTCTCCTTAATTGAAAATAAGCTTTCATGAGATAAAATTTCCATATCTTTCAAATAATATTGATTTAAAAAAGAATGAATATGAATTTTAAAATCATTATAACTTACAAAACCAAGTTTTTTTACGAATCTTACAACAGCTGTTGCACTGGTGTATGTATTTTTAGCAAGTTGATGCGTAGACAGATGAATCACTTCATCACTATGATCAATAATATATTGAGCTAAATATAAATCATTATCATTCAATTTATAATCTTGTGCTATTTTTTCTAAAATCAGACTCATAAAGCATCACTTTCCTCTTCTATTTTCAATTTATTGTTTATAAAACTCATGTTTATGATACATTGATTATTTCATGAAAATAACTATTTCTATATTTTATAAAAATATTATACCATACTTTTTAATTTCTCGTTTATTTCCTGTTAGAGTAAATACTTCTATTTGAGAAATGATATTGCAAGTCAATTAAAAAGATGAAATCTCTATAAATAATAACAAAATTATCAAATATTTTTTACATTAATCATATATAGATTTCATTGAATAAAAAGCCACCCAATTACTATTTATCTCAATGAGATGACTTTTGTCGTAAATAATATATTTGAATAAGAAAAAAGAGCGATCAATCGCTCTAACTTACTGATGGCAGGGGCGGCAGGAATCGAACCCGCGTCCACGGTTTTGGAGACCGATGCTCTACCATTGAACCACGCCCCTATATGGTGACCTGTACGGGATTCGAACCCGTGAATGCATGCGTGAAAGGCATGTGAGTTAACCGTTTCTCCAACAGGCCAATTGATTTTGCTTTGTAATAATAACATATAAAATATAGAAAAGCAATAGAAAAAATAAAGAAATAGTGATATTATAGATAAGTATTGGAGGAAATAAAATGTTTGGTTTTGGAAAAAAAGTAGAAATTAAGAAAATAGATATTAATGAAGGATTTCGTCAATATGAAAAAAATCCTGATAAAATCACAATTATATGTTTAGATGAATTAAAAGACTATGATGAATTACATATTGCTGATGCAGAATGTTTTCCTTTTCGTTTATTAGATAGATTTGAAGAATCATATCCTAATAAAAACATGAAATATTATTTATATGCCATTAACAAGGCACTCAGTGAAAAAGCCTGTAAAAAACTATTAAAGAAAGATTATGATGTTTATGATCTAGGAAGTTTTTTAAATTATAGAGAAAGAGAAGAAGGATTTCAAGCGACAAGAAAAAATCGTAGAAGAAAAAGATAATAATGAAAATTCTTTATAAAAATATACTCATTCGTGATGCAAAAGAAAATGATGCAACAATTCTTACAAAATGGTGGAATGACGGAAAAATAATGGCTCATGCTGGATTTCCAGAAGGTATCAATACGACCGTTCAAAAAGTTAAGCACCAGCTCCAAGAAGAAATCAAAAATCATAAGCATCGTCTTATTATCGAATATAAAGATTGCCCCATTGGGGAGATGTGCTTTTTTCCTTGTCATGACGCAGTTGAAATTGGTATTAAAATATGTGAAATAAATATGCAAAATCAAGGTTTAGGTCATACCATACTCACATTATTCATTCATGAACTCTTTCAAAAAGGTGTACCCAAAATAGTTTTAAGTACAGATTTGAATAATCTTCGTGCGCAACATGTTTATGAAAAAATAGGTTTTCAAAAATATGATATTCAATATAATTATTGGAAAGAGCCTCAAGGAGAAATGCATTCAGCTATTTTTTATGAACTGTTACCGCAAAATTTTATTCATCAACGAAAATAATTTTCAAAAAATAAGAGAACAGCTAAATCGCTATTCTCTTATTTTCATTTATTCATAAAAAAAGCCCTTGAAATAAGGGGCAGTTTTTATAACACTTTTTGTCCGTTGTAAGTTCCGCAATGTTTGCATACTCTATGAGATAATTTATATTCTCCACATTCTGGGCAAACAACGACACTTGGTACTGTTAACTTGTCATGTGTTCTTCTTTTGTTTCTTCTTGTTTTTGAAACTCTTCTTTGTGGTACTGCCATAGGTACACCTCCTTATTCCTTATCCTTAAAATAATCTTTAAGCTTCGCTAAACGAGGATCAATATAATCCTCATCATGTTTTTCATCCTCTTCACTTAATACTTTCCAGCCATGACCTTGAGTCTTTAAAGAAACACCTTCCTTAACAACTCTCATTGGAACTTCCAGCATAATCTCCTGGAAAATGACAGGTGTTAAATCAACAATGTTTTTCTTAACTTCTATAACCTCTTCATCATCTTGTGGTTTATAAAAAGCAAAAATAACATTTGATTCAATATGGAAAGGATAATCCACATCTTCCAATGATATGGCACATGGTAAAATCATTTCTCCATCTATTTGGAAATCAACGTATAATTGATGATTTTTTGTGTCTAAACGTCCCTGTCCTTGAACATGAACATCCTTTAAACCATTAATTTGGGATAAATTATGGAACATTTCTGATGGAAAACTTAATTTTTCATCGAAATGAAAACAACCATCTTTTTGTTTAATAATCCATTGTAAATTCCATTTCAAAAAAATCACCCTTTACATCGCATAGCCCATTATATATAAAAGTAAGAAATATGTCAATCTAAATTTAAATATTTCATTGAATATTTCCACTCTTTTCAAGTAAAACTATGTTTATTTCCTAAACTATGTTAAACTATCCCTTGGAGGTGAAAGCCATGAGAATATTAGGATTAATTGTTGAATATAATCCTTTTCATAATGGACACATTTATCATATCCAAAAAGCAAAGTCTCTGGCACAATTTGATTATACAATTGCGATTATGTCGTCATCATTTGTACAAAGAGGTGAACCAGCTATTATTGATAAATGGAAACGCAGTCAGTTAGCAATCGAATTTGGTGTAGATTTAGTGATTGAATTACCTTTTGTTTATACTTGCCAAAGTGCTGACTATTTTGCAAAAGGAGCTATAGATTTATTAGCAGCTATAGGGGTCACTGATATATGTTTTGGTAGTGAAGATGGTCGTATTTCAACTTTTGTTGATATCGCTCAAGCCATTTTTCAACATCAAGATGTCTATAATGAATATGTTCAAAAAGCTATGAAAAAAGGATTACGCTATGCTGATGCCTGCAATCAGGCACTTCAATACATTATGAATAAAGAAATTAAAACACCCAATGATTTATTAGGACTCAGTTATGTCAAAGAAATTATTTTCCATCAATATCCTATAACTCCTCATTGTTTTCCAAGAACAAATGCTTATCATGGATTAAATCTTCAAACCATTGCCAGTGCATCAGCTATCAGAAATGCTATAAGAAATAAGCAAGATTTTTCTCATTCCTTGCCTCATGCCGATCTTTATCATCATTGTGATCTTTTTCAACTTGAAGATTTTTTTCCATATTTACAATATCAAATTTGTACATCCAGTTTACAGGAACTAAAAAGCTATCATATGGTCGATGAAGGTTTAGAAAATTTATTATATAAACATATCCAATCTTGTTCATCAATGGAAGAATTCATCAATCAGTTATCCTCTAAACGTTATACACGTCCACGTATTTCGCGTATGCTTATTCATATTTTAATGAAGAACACAAAAAATGATATTCATAATGCCATGCATGTCGATTATTTAAGAGTCTTAGCTATGAATCAAAAGGGAAGACAATATTTATCTACTATTAAAAAAACATGTCCTTATTCTTTAATTACCAACCTGCCAAAATATCATCACCCTGCTTTAGAAATAGAACTGAAAGCAACACGTTTACTTTCACTTTTATCTTCTCACCCACAAGCACTTATTCAAGAAGAATTTTCACATATTCCATTGATTCAATCACGAGATTTATGATATAACAATTATCTGTGGGGTGAAAAAATGAACGATTTAGACATTTTACAACAAATCAATAAAATTGGACAATTGTTATTAAAACATGGTGCAGAAATATACCGTGTAGAAGAATCTTTAAAAAGAATGTGTGAAGGATTTGGCTTTACTGATATTGAAGTTTTCGCAATCCCATCATATTTTACTTTATCATTAACTTTGCATGATGGAACACCCTATCAATCATCCAGGCGATCACGTAGTAATCATACTCATCTGGATCATTTATATGAACTCAATTGCTTAGTCAGACAAATCAGTAATCAAGAATTATCTCTAGATGAAATCAAAAATCAAATTGAGATAATTGAATCCGAAAGATTGAATTATCGTCTCATACTTATTGGTTATATTGTATCCGCAGCCATGTTCTGTGCATTTTTTGGTGGACATATCAATGAAATGATTGTTTCTGCTTTTATTGGGTTTATTTTATACTACTTTATATATCTTTTAGAAAAGCTTGATGTTAATGGAATTGTTCGTACAATTCTAGCAAGTATGGTTTTAGCCAGTATTGCTATTATTGCACAAAAAATAAATTTCATTACTAATCAACAGGCAGTGATTACAGGAACTTTAATGATTCTTGTTCCTGGTATTGCTATTACAAATAGTCTAAGGGATATTATTGGCGGTGACTTTGTTTCTGGATTATCTCGTATGATTGAAGCTATTTTAATAGCTGCCAGCATTGCTATTGGTGTAGGGATTATGATGATGGTTTTACAAGGAGTTTAAAATGGAAGGGTTTATACAGTGTTTATCAGCTTTTATAGGCTGCTTTGGTTTTACTTTTATATTTAGAATACAGAAAAATATTCGATTTTCTTTAACAGGATCTCTTATTGGTGCGCTAGGATGGTTTATTTATTTAGCAACTGCTTCACTCAACAATATTTTCCTACAAAGTTTTATTGCAATGCTTTGCGTATCATTGCTTGCTGAATGTTTTGCTAGGTTTTTCAAAGCCCCTGCTACCATTTTTATTGTTATCGGTTGCTTTCCATTAGTTCCTGGTAGTGGTATTTACTATACAATGCTGTATGCTGTACAAGGGATGAATGATCTTTTTATGAAAAGCTTTTTATCCACTTTAGGAACCAGTCTTTCACTAGCTTTAGCTATTTTAATTTCCTCTACAGCATTTCAAGTTTATAAAAGAATCAAAACAAAGAATTTTATTGATATGGGATAAATAAAAGAAGTTATAATGCTAAGATGATGAGCATCTATGTATTATGACTTTTTATTTTATACACATTCATAAAATCATATCATTATATAATAAATAAAAAAGGAGATGAACAAAATCATCTCCATTTATAATCAATCATGATAGTTTGAAAACTTTTAACTTCTAAAGTAAGCCTTCATCAGTTCGTTTTCAATCCGTTCTTCAAATAACAGTATAAACCGCATAAAGAGAACTCAAAGCATTGCATTTAAACTCTTAAATGTGCTCCATATTCTTTAGAAACAACATTTAAAATTTGTTCCATAGTTGCATTAATTGTTGCATCATCCAATGTTTTTGAAGCATCCTGGAATGTTAACGCAATAGCAACAGACTTTTTACCACTTTCAATACGTTCCCCTTCATAAATATCAAAAATCTTTGTATCAACAATGAAACGTTGACCTGCTTTACAAATAGAGCGTACAACATCATTAACAGGAATATCTTGATCCATAACCAAAGCAATATCTCTTGTTACTGAAGGATATTGTGGAATATCTGTAAATTTAATTGCTGGTTTCTTTAAATTTAATAAAACAGATAGATTTAATTCTGCAACATAAACATCTTTGACATCGTATTTTTTCGCAAGGCGAGGATGAATTTCACCAATAACACCAACAATGTCATTACCCATCATTAAATATCCACTTCTTCCAGGATGGAAATTTTGATTATCTTCTTCAACACGTTTTAATGTATAACGTGATTCTTTAATTCCTAATTTCTTTAAAATTGTTTCCACAAATCCCTTAACTAAATAGAAATCAGCTTTTTGTTGAATTTGTTGCCATGTCACATCATGATACATACCTGTGCATGCAATAGCTAAATTTTGAATTTCATGACCTTGAGAATAAGTATTAGAAATTTCATAAATCATAACATCTTTTTGAGAATGAGCTGTATTATAATTGATTGCCTGTAATAAAGATGGAATTAATGATTTTCTTGTTACACTTCTTTCTTCACCGATTGGCAACATTAAAGCAATATGATCATCTTTATGGAAAAGATTAAAATCATCCACCATAGATGGTGAAGTCAACGTATATGTTATAACTTCATGTAATCCTAAATCTGTTAATAAATGTCTTATTGCTTTTGTATGACTTTGAACAGGTGTTAAAGCCCCTTTTGTCATTTCCATTAATGGTAATGTAGATGGAATATGATCATAACCATACATTCTTGCAATTTCTTCAATGACATCCGCATCCATTGACATATCATTACGATATGATGGAACATGAACAGTAAATGTTTCATTATCTAATGTATATGTAAAATGTAATCTTGTTAATATATCTTCAATATCTTCAGTTGAAATTGTTGTTCCTAGTAATCCATTGACGCGTGATGTTGTCAATGTAATCACTTTTTCTGCCATTTCATAATCAGTCATGACTGTTTGATAAATTTCTTTAGCATCAGCCAATTCTTCAAGTAAAGCAGCACAACGATTTAGAACACGAGGTGTATTTGCTGTATCAATAGCTCCTTTGATATAGTGTTGAGAAGCATCTGTTAATAAATTTAAACGACGTGCTGTATTTCTTAAAGTAGCTCCATGGAATGTTGCAGCTTCAATGACAATATTCACTGTATTTTCATCAATCTTTGTGTCATCACCACCCATGACACCAGCAACACATCCAATTCCCTGATCAGTAGAAACAATAATATCTTCAGGTAAGATTTCATATTCTTTACCATCTAATAATGTTGCTTTTTGATGGAATCCAGTCTTAATAACAAAACGTTTTTCTTTTAACTTATCATAATCATACATATGAATAGGTTGTCCTGTTTCTAACATCACAAAGTTAGAAATATCTACAATATTATTAATTGGCTTAATACCACTTGCCATTAAAAATGTTCTTAACCATTCAGGTGACTCCTTTGTTATCACCCCTTTGACTAATTTAGCCCCAAAACATGGACATAAATCTGTTTGTACATCAATTTCAATATCGCTTTCTAATTCATTTAAAGTTTTCATTTCTGGAACATGAACATCTCTTTTTAACAATGCTCCGACTTCATAAGCCAAAGCAATCATTGCCATACAATCAGCACGATTTGGTGTTAAACCAATATCTAAAACAGTATCATCATACCCCATATATTTTAAAGCCTCTTCACCAACTGGAGCATCAGCATCTAAAACATGAATTCCTGCTTTATCTTGTTCACGTAATAATCTTTGATCAATTCCAAGTTCAGCAATGGAACAAATCATACCGTTTGATTCTATACCACGTATTTTGGCTTCTTTAATTTTAAAACCATCACCTAAATCACATCCTGGTAAAGCCACAATCACTTTTTGCCCAGCAGCAACATTAGGAGCTCCACAAACAATCTGTTGAGTGACTCCATTTCCTACTTCTACTTGACAAATATTTAAATGGTCACTATCAGGATGAGGAACCTTTTCTTTTACATATCCAACAACAAGTTTATCACCTCTTGCAAAGACATGCATTCCTTCAACTTCATGACCTATAGATGTCAATTGATCAGCAATTTCCTGAGCTGAAAAATCATCAACTTTTACATATTGATTTAATAATTTTAAACTTGCTTCCATATGTCTAATCCTTTCTTACAAATTGATTTAAGAATCTTAAATCACCACTATAAAAATCTCTAATATTATCAATACCATATTTCAACATAGCCACACGTTCTAATCCAATACCAAATGCAAATCCCTGATAAACCTGGCTATCAAATCCACACATTTCTAAAACTTTAGGATTCACCATACCAGCACCTAAAATTTCAATCCAACCTGTATTTTTACACATTGAACATCCTTTTCCATTACAGTTATAGCATGAAATATCAACTTCAACACTTGGTTCTGTAAATGGGAAATATGAAGGTCTTAAACGAATTTCACGTTTTTCACCAAACATCTTTTTCGCAAATAATTCCAATGTTCCTTTTAAATCAGCCATAGTAATATTTTTATCAATAACCAATCCTTCACATTGACTGAACTGATGCGAATGTGTTGCATCATCGTCATCACGGCGATATGTTTTTCCTGGACAAATAACTTTGATTGGTCCTCTTCCATTAGCCGCTAACATAACATGTGCCTGAACTGGTGATGTATGTGTTCTTAATAAAGTATTTTCATCAATATAGAAAGTATCTTGCATATCTCTTGCAGGGTGATCCTTTGGTAAATTCATAAGCTCAAAATTAAAATGATCGCTTTCAACTTCAGGACCTTCTGCGATACTATATCCCATTCCAATAAATAAATCTTCTAATTCTTCTCTAATCATTGTTAAAGGATGAATTGTTCCAAGTGGCAATTGACTACCAGGTAAACTAATATCAATTTTTTCATTTTGAATTTTCTTAAGCATTTCAGCTTCTTCTAATACTTTTCTCTTTTCTTCAATAGCTTGTGTTATCTCTTGTTTAACTTTATTTGATACTTGTCCAAAAGACGCACGTTGTTCTTTAGACATATCTTTCATTGACTTCATTGCAGATTGCATTGGGCCTTTTTTCCCTAGATAGAAAACCCTTAAATCATTTAACTCTTTTAATGATGAACAATCATGAATCTTCAATAAAGCTTCTTCTTTAATCTTTAATAATTCGTCCATAATATCCTCCTTCAAATAAAAAAATCGTTCCACATAGGAACGATTGTATCGCGGTACCATCCTAATTCATAACAAATGTTATGCACCTTTACTGCAATAACGCTGCTTCGCGGCGATGATTAGTCGCACTCCAAGGTGAATTCAATAAATGCATTGTAAGAAAACTTTCAGCCACCGTTTTCCTCTCTGATACAAATTCTTTATCTACTTGTCCTCTTCATCGTATTAACGCTACTATTATAACTAACTTTTTATATAAAAACAAGTTTTTCTTTACTCTTTTAATGCCTGAACAGTGTTCATTTTTAAAATATACAACAATGGTGGTAACTGACTTATCAAAACAAGTAAGTCACTAACAATAAAAACAAAAGCAATAATATTTATATCTACCTGTATAGAAAACAATTCACTTTCAAACATATTCTGTAAAAAGATATTCATCATATGAATCAATTGATAATACAAAATCATGCATATAGACTGTGTTAATATAAGAATTTGGAAAGATTCATAAAGCACAATTTTAATAATATCTAAAGAACTGGCTCCAAAACATTTCATGATAGCTAAATCTTTTTTCTTTTGTATCACATTTAAAAACATAACTTCACCAATCAAAAATAAAGAAGATAAAATAGCCAAAAGAGAAAAAAACAGCAAGATGATATTCGCTTGATTTAAAACTTGTGATACATTTTGAGTTGTCGATTCTCCTATCGCTAAAAATTCATAATCTGGAAATTGTTTTTTCAACTGTTTCATAACATGATCTCTATGATAGTCAGGATGTACATAAACAATTCCTAAATGTGATGACACCTGTTCAAGCTCATATTGATAAATATCTTTCAATAAATAAATGTAAGCATGATCCATCTGATAGAGTGTATCTAGAGCGGTGGTTTGATTCGTAATACCAACAATTTTATAACAAATACCTTTCACTTCCCAATCATGTTGATACCAGGCATAAACATTCTGCCCAATCAAAGAAGCGACATCCTGCTGTCCACAAAGATGTCTAGCCGTTGAAAGAGATAATAAAATTTCATGATGTGCCTGTGGATAATTTCCGTATTTTAATGACAGATATGTATAAGGAGAAGTATCATCTCCAATAAATAAAGTCTGAGATTGTTCATATCTTTCAGATTGAAAACCAATTCCTAAACATTCATAATCATCTAAAAACATCTCACTTTTCATAATTCCAGGTTGATTTTTTATCTGATCTAATAAATCTAAAGACAAAGATTGCTGATAACGTGATTGAAAACTGATTCCTGATGCAGGAACAAGTGAGTAAATATATTGATGAAACTGCCCTTCAAGATGACGAGTGAGTGTTAATGCTAAAACAATGCTTAATAATGATAATAGTAAACCTATCATCAATTGAAATGAACGTGCCTTATGTGAACATAATGATGCAAACGCAAGGCGCATATGGCATAAGAAATACTTCTTTTGCACAGTTGGAAAACGTTCAATTTTTTCCGTTTCATGAAAGCATATATGCTCAATAATCTGTCCGTCCTGCATTTTATAAACTTCATCACTATATTGGCTTACCAGCTTTTCATCATGAGATACCAAAATAACTAAACGATGTTGAGATTCTTCTTTTAATAATTCCATAACGGCTTGTGCATATTGGGGATCAAGTGATCCGGTAGGTTCATCACATAAAAGAATATCACTACGGTGATAGTGACTTCTTAAATATGCCAGACGTTGTCTTTGTCCAAGTGAAAGTGAATGCAAAGACTGATTTTTTAATGTTTCTAAAGCCAGTGATAATGATGCTTTTTCCTGTTTATGAAAAAAACGTGGTAAACTTATATTTTGTTTTACAGATAGCCACATAATCAGATGAAACTGTTGAAAGATAAAACTGACATGATGTCGTCGATAACGTGTCAAATGATGCTTAACACTCTTGTTTTTCCATAAAATATCACCTTGAAAATCAGTATCAATGCCTCCTAGAATATGTAATAAGGTTGTTTTTCCACAACCGCTAGGACCCACAATCGCAACAATGCCTGAAGTTGGAAAACACATACATATGTCATCCAAAACTTTTTGATAGTGATATCTTTTTGAAATATGTTGAACTTCAAGCATATTATTCCTCCCTTAAAACATCAATCTTCGTCATTTTCATCATTTTTCTAACAGGATGCAAAACAGATAAAACACTCATCACAAGATAAATCATAAAAATAATCACATATAAATCATAACGTGAATAAAAGATAGGCTTTAACAACAATGAAAAAGAAACATATTGCGAAATATTCACAACATGATTGATATATTCATATATAACCATCGCCAGCAAACAACCTCCACCAGCAATCATCAACCCCAATTGCATCGCCTCAAAAAGAGATAATATAAACAGTCTGAAAGATGAAATACCTAGTGATAATAAATATGCAATATCATGTTTTCTTTCAAAATAAATAATGGATTCTACGATTCCAATTAATATCAGTGATATCAACAAACTCATTCCAATGAAAATCATTGCTACAATTTGTGCTAAAGACAATAAAGATTGATAACTTGATACTCTTTCTTGAATTTCACAATAAACAATATAGTCTTTAGATAATGCTTGATATAAACTTTCATTTTTATTGAATTGACTTTCTACAATCAATTCACGATTATTCATCAACTCTGGCATTTCTTGTTTCAATGTATGATTGAGATAAATTTCATTTTGACTGAAAAAATCTTTTTGAAGAACGCCCACAACTGTTAAAGATATACTTTTTTGTTGATATGTTAAAACAATGGACTGCTGATGATATTTTTGATCAAATGACTGACTGACAACAATTTCATGAGCTTCCTGTGGAAAACGTCCTTTCAATAAACGAACATGTGTGTTTTGCACTGGTAAAAAATATAAGGCAGTATCTTCAATTTCCTGTTGGGACTGCCAAAGCTGACACTGTTCTAATTGATAACCATAATCTATATAAGCAATATCTACATGAGAAAGCATTGTTTCAAATGGCATCCCATCTTTGTTTTCAACATTGATGATATTTTTTAAAACAGCTTGTTGCTCACTTTGAGACGTTGCTTCAAACGCTCCAAAAATAGCTGTTACAATCAAAAAGAACGCTACAATCACTATCCATTGAAATAAAAAAAGAAACATGAGTTTGTTTCTTTGATAGACTATTTGTCTGATAGGATAAAACCATAAAGTATGATGCTGATGTTTCTTTAAAGATATTTCTTTTGGCTTTTGAGATTGCTTCATATGTCCTTTTAATTGACCATCTTCTAATGTCAATACACTATCGCAATATGTCTGCAATAACAGTGGATCATGCGAAACAATAATAACCAAAGCATCTTGAGAAATCATTTTTAAATATTTCATAACGTCTTGAGCCTGATGATGATATAAAGCCCCAGTCGGTTCATCACATAAAATAATATCGGACTGCTTTAATAATGCCTTCGCAAGAGATGCTCTTTTCATTTGACCACCAGATAATTGCGAAGGATAGCGGGACAACAAATCTTGTATACCAAGTCGTTTCACGACTTTTTGAAGCAATGACGAACTATAATGAAGATGACTGATATGACAAGGCAAAATAATATTTTCTTTAATGGTTAAAGAAGAAATAAAATCTTTATTTTGCATCATAAAAGACATATGTTCGCATATAAACTTTTCTTTATCTTCAATTTTTTCATGATTAAAAAGAATATCTCCTTCATAATCTTCATCCAATAATCCCATAATATACAAAAGTGTACTTTTTCCACAACCACTTTTTCCTTGAATTCCAATCATTCCTGTGTCTGGAAAACAAATAGAAATATGATTGAGAATTGGGGTTGTTTCATATTGTTTATAAATATTTTTTAACTCTAACATTCTATTCTCCTTTATGTTATAATCTTAGCGGGTGATGCTATGAATCAATTTCCTTATACATTAGATAACAAACGCTATCATACATATAACTACTTTTTAAAAAATAAATATCATCATAAAGTTGCGAAAGTATCTTTAAATGCAGGCTTTACCTGCCCTAACCGAGATGGAACATGCGGATATGGAGGCTGTATTTTCTGCTCAGATTCTGGCTCAGGCGACTTTGCTGGAAATGTCCAAGATTCTTTACAAAAACAATTTCACGACATTTCTTCGATAATGCGTCAAAAATGGCCTGATTGTCAGTTTATTGCATACTTTCAAGCCAACAGCAATACATATGGTACTGTCGCTCAACTCAAAGAAAGATTTGAACCATTTGTTGATATGAAAGATGTTGTTGGCATTGCGATTGCAACACGTCCTGACTGTTTAGATGATGAAATTTGTGATTATCTATATCAATTATCTCAAAAATGTGATTTATACATAGAGCTTGGTTTACAGACTATCCATGATCAGACGGCCAAACTGATTCATCGTGGACACGACTATCAGACTTTTTTAGAAGGACTTGATCGTTTAAGAAAACGTCACTTAGATGTTTGTGTTCATATCATTAATGGTCTACCCTATGAAACATATGATATGATGTTAGAAACAGCAAAACAGGTTGGTCAATTAGATATCCAAGGACTTAAAATTCACAATCTCTATATGCTGAAAAATACCGCTTTACATCGTTTATATCAAAAACAACCTTTTCCTATGTTAACGCGTGAAGACTATATTTCATTAGTTGTTGACCAATTGCAGTATATCCCTAGTCATGTTGTGATTGAAAGACTGACCGGAGATGCACCATTACAAGATTTAGTCGCACCTTTATGGTCAATCAAAAAAGTAACAATTCTTAATGATATTGATAAATTGATGAAAGAAAAAGATACCCATCAAGGGTATCTTCTAGAAAGCTCTGTATAGAGCTTTTTTATTGTGCTTCATGAGTTTCAATAAGTCCGTAACCACCATTATGTCTTTTATAAACAACACTGATTTCATTTGTTTCTACATCACGATAAACAAAGAATGAATGTCCAATCAATTCCATTTGCATAATCGCTTCTTCCATATCCATTGGTTTAGGACTGATTGATTTTGTTTTGACAATAACATCTTCTTCCTCATGTTCTAAAGGTTCAATAGAAGCAACATTAAATGCGAGTTTATTATCTTTAGATTTACGACTTAATCTCGTTTTATACTTTCTAATTTGTCCTTCTAATTTGTCGATAACTAAATCAATAGCATTATAAAGATCATTATCAACAACTTCTGCTCTTAATAATACATATTCTGTTGGAATAGTCACTTCAATTTTTTGACCAACTGGATAAGTACGAATCAAAACTTTTGCTTCAACATGATCACTGACAATGAAATACTTATCTAACATGCTGAGCTTTTTATTGATTTTTGTTTCAATCCCTTCAGTTAGTGCAATATTTTTTCCTCTTATACTGACTTTCATAAATATTCCTCCTTCGTTAATCTTATTATACCATTTCTGTCATATAAAAAACACTCATTTCGCTCAAAAATTAAAAAAGCCCCGTTAGGAGCTTATAAATATTTTTTTAAACTTTCTACTCGATCTAATTTTTCCCATGGAAGATCAATATCTCCCCTACCAAAATGACCATAGACTGCTGTTTTTTGATAAATAGGTCTAAGCAATTGTAAAGTATCAATAATACCTTGTGGTGTCAAATCAAATTCATTTTCAATAGCCTGTAAAATAACATCTTTTGATACTTTTTCAGTTCCATAAGTTTCGACAAAGACACTTGTTGGCTCTTTGACCCCAATAGCATAAGACAATTGAATTTCAATACGTTCACAAAGTCCGGCTGCCACAATATTTTTAGCCATATATCTTGCCATATAAGCACCACTACGATCAACTTTAGAAGGATCTTTTCCAGAGAAAGCACCTCCACCATGTCTTGCAGAACCTCCATAAGTATCAACAATAATTTTACGACCTGTTAGTCCTGTATCGCCATGAGGACCTCCAATGACAAAACGTCCTGTTGGATTAATCAAAACTTTATAATCTGTATTCATGCCATATTTTTTCACAACATCTTGCATAATGACATTTTGAATATAATCCTTAAAAGCTTTTTCATCAAAATCAGGATCATGTTGAATAGACATTAAAATTGTATCAATACGGGGATGCAAAGCATCTGTATAATCAACCGTCACTTGTGATTTCATATCTGGTCTAGCCCATTGGAATTCACCACTATGGCGTTTTTCAGTTGCATAACGTACCAAGTGATGCGCAATAGAAATTGGTAAAGGCATATATCCTTCTGTTTCATTGGAAGCATAGCCAAACATAATCCCCTGATCGCCTGCTCCTCCAACTTCTTTATTCGTTCCTAAAGCAATATCGCTTGACTGTATACCTATAACATTTTTAATTTCACAATGATGACCATCAATCCCAATCTCATCACTTGTATATCCGATTTGACATAATACATTTCTGGCAATTTGTTCATAATTAACCTGTGCCTGTGTTGTAATTTCACCACCAATGACCAAAAGATTTGTTGTTGTAAAACATTCACATGCTACACGTGAATATGGATCTTCAGCCAAACAGGCATCTAAAATAGCATCACTGATTTGATCACAGACTTTATCAGAATGTCCTTCTGAAACTGATTCAGACGTAAATAAAATTTTCTTCATTTTTTTCCTCCCACTTTTCAATAAAAAAAGCTTTCAAGAGGAAAGCCTTCTTTCCTCTTATTGTTCAAGTCTAATTGTTCAAGTCTAACTTGCTAGGTAAGGCACCTTCTTTACACAAGGGTTGCCACCACTTCATAGATCCTCATCTCGTGGTTCTTAATAAGAGCTTTTATTATTGATATAATTTTTTTAAATCCTCATGACTTAAAGATGTCATAGCTTCAATTAATTCCATGTCTAATCCTAAGTCATAAAGAATTGATGCAATTTTTAATTGTTCTTGTTTTCTGTTCATTCTTATCACCAATCTTATTTTAACCGTAATAAGTAGACATTATTCTACAAAACAAGACTTTCTAAGTATATAAGAATATTTGTTATAAATCAAGTGATATTATCACATAATATAATTATAATATATTTTTCTTCGTTTTTTTCTCAAATTTTTCTCAATTTTTATTAAATAGCCTGAACTTCTAAAACTCCTGGAACTTCTTCAATTAAAATCTGTTCGACACCATCTTTTAAAGTTGCATCCAACATCATACATCCAGCACAGGCACCATGCATTTGTACATAAACAATTCCATCTTCAAATTTTACAAATTCAATGTCTCCACCATCTCTTTGTAAATAAGGTCTTAATTTATGTATCACTTTTTTAATTTCTGCTTCTTGATCCATGATTTCAGCCTCCTCTATAAATCTTTCTTATTATACCATAATTTTTTAAGAATAAAAGTCCAATGCTTTGATTTCACTTTCCACAAATATGACTTTATGCTATAATGAGTATGATTGGAGGGCTGTCAATGGAGCATCGTGTCAAAACTGGTGATATTATTGATGTAACCATTACGGGAATTCAACCTTATGGTGCATTTGCATCTTTACCCGATCAATCTTCTGGTTTAATTCATATCTCTGAAATATCTGATAAATTCGTTAGAAATGTAGAAAATTTTGTACATGTTGGCGAAGTCATTCGTGTAAAAGTGATTGATATTGATCATACAACACATCAAGCCAAGCTTTCTTTAAAAGCTGTTCATATGGCAAAAAGAAAATACAAAAGAGCTTATAAAAACCAGAGAGAAAAGATACAAGAAACACCTTTAGGATTTTATCCATTAAAAGAAAAATTGCCTGAGTGGATAACTCTAGGCGTAATCAAGGAGGAAGAATGATGATTAAAGTTGATTTATCAAAAGCAAAATTAACTGAAAGTATGGACTCATACAAAGAACAAGTTGCTCAAATTCATGAGATGATCCATAACAAAACTGGACAAGGAAGTGACTTCTTAGGATGGGTTGACTTACCTGTAAACTATGATAAAGATGAAGTTGAAGCTATTAAAGCAAAAGTTAATGAGTTAAAAGATGAAATTGATGTTTTATTAGTATGTGGTATTGGTGGTTCTTATTTAGGCGCAAGAGCTGCCATTGAAGCCTTAAATGGTTTATACCCTACTCATTCTGTGCAAATTATTTATATTGGAAATACATTCTCTTCTAACTACTTATCTCAAGTCAAAGAATATGTAAAAGATAAAGAATTCGCAATTAATGTTATTTCTAAATCTGGAACAACAACTGAAACTTCTATTGCATTTAGAATCTTTAAAGAATTACTAGAATCAACAAAAGGTAAAGAAGTTGCAAGAAAGAGAATTGTTGCAACTACTGATAAAGAAAAAGGAGCATTAAAAACTTTAGCTACTAACGAAGGATATACAACATTTGTTGTCCCTGATGATGTTGGTGGACGTTATTCTGTTTTAACTGCTGTTGGTTTATTCCCTATCGCTATGGCTGGTATTGATATTGATGCTATGATGAAAGGTGCTGCTGATGCAAGAGAAGAATACAGCAATCCTGACTTAGACAAAAACAGTGCTTATCAATATGGTGTTGCAAGACAAATGTTATCAAAACAAGGTTATCCTGCTGAAATGTTTGTGACTTATGAATTACAGTTAGCACAAACTGCTGAATGGTGGAAACAATTATTCGGTGAATCAGAAGGAAAAGAAGGAAAAGGAATCTTACCTACAAGTGCAACTTTCTCAACTGATTTACATTCACTTGGACAATTTATTCAAGAAGGAAGCAAAGTTTTATATGAAACTATTTTAAAAATTGCAAATCCAATTTCTGATTTAGAAATTCCTAGTGATCCTGATAACTTAGATAACTTAAACTATCTTGCAGGAAAAACTGTTGATTATGTTAATAAAAAAGCATGTGAAGGAACAATTGATGCCCATGTCAACACTGGAAATGTTCCTAACATTCAAATTACACTTGATGAATTAACTCCATACTCATTTGGATACATGGTATACTTCTTTGAAAAAGCTTGTGCTTTATCAGTATACTTATTAGGTGTCAATCCATTCAATCAACCAGGTGTTGAAGTTTATAAGAAAAATATGTTTAAATTACTTGGTAAGCCAGGTGTATAGAAGTGAGCGATCACTTCTTTTTTTATTCCTATCATTTCACAATAAAAAATGTTCTCTTTGAAAAGAGAACAAAAATTAATAAATAGATCACACCTTAGTTATTATTTTGATATATGACAGTATACTCATCAGGTTCATCTAAATGATATTGCCTTATCTCTTTAATATGCTTGTCTGAGTTGTCAATTGTGTATTGATATCCTGAAGATTCCCCTGATAATAACGAAAAATATGCTTCAATTCTATAAATACCATCATCTATTTCTTCTAGCTCAGCCTTCTTAAAATAACCTACCGAAGTTCCTGAACTCATCTCTATGACAATATTTTCATTGGAAACTTCGACGTTATTTTGATTTACCGCAACCATATAAGTCGTTTGCTGGTCTATAAAAACAAGAACCACCATAAAAACCAATAGACAAACTATAAAACATATGATCTTTTTTAATTTTAACATTGACCATCCCACCTTTCTTTTCAATTATCATTTTACTTCCAGTTCTATTGGTTTACATCTTAATGACTTTTCTAATATCATTTTATCAAAATATAACAATCATCTCCAGAATTACATAAGATAAAACTTCATTTTACATAAAAACATAACAACAATCAAACAATTCAAATCATTAAGGATACCTTAACATTTATTAATATGACTTTTTATACAAATGAAATAATCTATTAGAAAACTATAAATTTAATAGATTAACCTGTTTTTCAATTAAGTCTTTTTACATCCATACTTTTTGATAAATAAAAAAGATACCAAACAGAATTGTATAATTTTGCTTGATATCTCATATTTCATCAAAGTTTGTGTTCATTCAATTGGAGCGGGTGATGGGAATCGAACCCACGTAGTCAGCTTGGAAGGCTGAAGTTCTACCATTGAACTACACCCGCAAAAGAATGGTGACCCGCAGGCGACTCGAACGCCTGACCCTCTGATTAAAAGTCAGATGCTCTACCTACTGAGCTAGCGGGTCAAATGGCTGGGATAGCTGGATTCGAACCAGCGCAATGACAGAGTCAAAGTCTGTTGCCTTACCGCTTGGCTATATCCCAACAGAAATGGTGGGGAGGGGCGGATTCGAACCACCGAACCGAAAGGAACTGAGTTACAGTCAGCCGCGTTTAGCCACTTCGCTACCTCCCCGTATATGGTGCCGGCTAAAGGACTTGAACCCTCAACCTACTGATTACAAGTCAGTTGCTCTACCAATTGAGCTAAGCCGGCATAAATGGTGGAGGTTAACGGGCTCGAACCGCTGACCCTCTGCTTGTAAGGCAGATGCTCTCCCAACTGAGCTAAACCTCCAATTTCTAGTGCCCTCTTATAATAGCATACGACTATAAGCACGTCAAGAAAAAAATGAAAATAAAAAAGAAACAGAAATCATGTCTCATTTTTCTGTTTTCTTCTATTTCATCATTTTAGCAATATAAAAGGCTATCATATAAGGAAATTTTTCTTCAAAAATTGCAAGTTCACAATTTAAAAGTGTTTTTATTTTTTCAATACGATAATGAACAGTATTACGATGCGTATATGTTGATCTCGCAATTTTTTGTGGACTTCCATCATATTTCAAATAATAATATAATGTTTTTTCTAATTCACTATTATGTTTTTGATCATATTGAATCAATGTATCTAATAAATGATGATACATATCAGATAATATTTTTTGATCCTGTATAGAAAATAAAATCTGATAAATACCCATATCATCAAAACAAATAATATTTTTTTGAAACATTCTGGCAAATGTTACTGCTGATAAAGCGCGTTGATAACTTAAATTCAATTCTCTGATATCTTTTAATTGTGTACCCATTCCAATATGCAAAGCAGATACTCTCATTCTATTTTTAGCACGATGGTACATGGACTCCACTAGTTGATAAAAGACCTTTTGAGATAAATTATTGACAATCAGCACATAATATCCATCATACCAAAAAAAGCTATAGGGACACTCTATTTTTTCAAAATAGAGCTGTAATTGTAAAGATAATCTTCTTCTTTCAATTTCACTATACTGACTGGCGTCCTCAATATCTATCAACAAAACCTGAAAATCTCCATCTACATCAAAACTACGCATTAATTCATTCCTATTTTCTTCAATAGTGCGTGGATCACTAAAAATATTTTGAAAATACTGTGTAACCAAATAATCCTCTTTTTGCGAAAACAAACAACGCATACAAAAATCTTTAATCAGGTCAACCATATGAATATGCCATGGTGAAATTAACAGCGGAAAATCATTGTTTTCACAATAATCAAGAACATCTTGAGGAACATCAAAAATATACTTTCCAGTATTAATAATAAGCCCGACACTATGATACTTAACCAAATATTCTACAAGGTTTAAAAGTGCTCCTTCTTTTTGAAATCCTAAACCACTTGTCACAATCAATTCTTTTCCCCACAATTGTTGAATTGTCGTTGTATCTTCAATAAGGTGAACCCAGCTCATAGCATTGGCACACCCTTTTTGTCCACATAATAGTGTAAGCTGATATAATTCTTTGGTTTCATTCAATGAATCTTCTATTGTAAATCCCATCATCTCACCTACTTTCTTTTATTATACTCTTCTTTTGTGCAATATGCACAAAAATCAATCATCATATTTAGATTCTCAGACCCTTTTCTTTTACATAAAAAATCATATAATAAAAGTGTAAAAAATGATCTATTATCAAAGGAGGGTCTTTTCATGAATGTTTCTTATAATTATTTCTTATTAGCTCACAATTATGAAATTTGTCCTTCTTGGATAAAATGTGAGCATTACTTCAACTGTGCTAGTTTTTCAAAATTATTCCCTTTTTCAAAATTTCATCTATTTAACTAGCCAAAAAAAGCAACGTGAGATAACGTTGCTTTTTTTATGAACTTAGTTGATTATAAATATTTTGAGTCTGTTTTTCATTTTCTCCACTCACAACAAAAATTTCATTTTCTGTATAAATAATAACATAGTGTGAGCTATGCGTGTATGCATAAAGATGATAATTCCCAAATTCATCATTATAATATCTACCCGCTTCAACAACTGCATTATTGATACCATTTTTCTTACGACCAATATCAAAATCATCACAATATTCTACTTTTAAAATATCATCATAATCAATTTTTGATGATGATACAAAAGTTCCTGATAATTGAACACAGTCATCATTATATTCTATATCAATATCACCTATAAACATAACACCCATAATAAAAGCTCCCAAAATAACAGTAATCAATACCCCTATTCCTATAGACATTTTCGTTTTCTTTTGATTACGCTCTACACTGTCATACTCACTGCCAATAAAAATAATCGCCATTCCAACAATAAAAGTTCCTATCATTATATATAGTCCTATATCTTCTAGCATAAACAAAGAAAACAAGCCACAAGTCATAACAAGAAAACCTAATCCTACAATACGACATAATTTCTTTTCATTATACTTTGCTTTTTCTTTTTCACTAGCAGTGTTATAACCAGCAATCAAAAACGATTCTTTTCCCATTAATAATAAGATGGATATTATTAAAAATATGATAGATATCACAAGTCCCATTCTATCGCCTCCTAAAAGATACCATGATTATACTTCAATTGAGCATAAAGCATGATCCCAACACCCGCTATTATGCCAATAACCATGAATATTTCACCCAACACAAAAACGTAATAAACGAGCTAAAAGATTCATCAAACAACCCAAACCACACATCAACATACCTACTCCCATTGTCTTTGAATATGACATCAGATTCTCTTGTTCTATTTTTCTTTTATGATAACTATGAACCAACGAAACATTTCCTTTAAAATGTGCATACGCAAAAACAAAGCATGTGATTGATATTAACAGATAACTTATATTCTTCATCATTTCATATATAACCCCATTAATTCATAATTTTCATTAAAAGTTATTGTATATGTTACACTACGCTGTTCATATAATGCAACAACTTCTCCCACAACACAAATATCATTGTTTTGTTTAATTTCTGTATATCTCTGACTTGTTATACGTTGATAATCTCCCAAATCTCCTAACGATAAAATTGATTCCTTGAGAAGACTTTCTGACATAGATTCTTTCATTTTTCATCACAATTTTCAAGTATAGCTTGTATATCAAGATGTGATACATCTAAAATTGTTTCTTCCATATGCTGTTCAACTGTTTTTTGATCAAATAATCCAGATGTTTCTAATGTCTGATACTCAGGAATAAGAGAACGTACCAATAAATAGACACCTAAAATCAATACAGCAACAACACCCATAATAATGCCAATTATTTTTTTATAAGAACGACGTGTTTTCACACCCATGTTTTCATTAAATTCATGAGCCAATTCTTTTGGTGTCCCCATTCTTTGAATGATTTCTTCAAATGATTCACCATTTTTTAATGCCATTTCAATGTCATTTTCTAAATCCAATTTAATTTTTTTCTTTTGTTGTTGAGAACAATTTAATAATCTGATAACTTTTTTTATATATTTTTCTTTATTCATATTCATTCTCCTCTAATATCTCATTAACAACCATTGAAAAATTCTTCCATAATTGTTTCAATGCTTTGAGCTGTTCTTTCCCTTTATCTGTCAAGCAATAATATTTACGTGATAATTCTTTGTTTTGTGGTGGCGTCCATTGACTCTCAACCAATTCATCATCCTCTAAACGATATAAAATAGGATAGAGTGTTCCTTCTTTCATTTCAAACATACCATGACTTTTTTCTTTCATATACATAATCATCTGATAGCCATACATCCTTTCTTGTGAAAGAAGCTGTAAAACCAAAATTTCTAAAATTCCTTTTTTTAATTGTCTTTCATATCTTTCATTCATTCAATCAGCTCTTTTCTATTTAGTATTACTAAATATATTTTAATACATAATTATCTATCCTACAATATAAAGTTAATATAAAAGTCATAGAAAATGTTCATACTATACACAGGTGATAAAAATGGTAAAAAAATTTACATTTGATGATGAAGATGATGACTTTGCATACGATAATGATTTAAAAGAGCAAAACAATGATTATCATGATGATCTTAATAGTGATCTTCATAATGATTTTGATGAACATCTTCATGACACTTCTCATGAAGATCCAAAAGAAACTGAATATATCAACTCTCATTCAACACAAAATAAAACAGCTTCTAAAAAACAAAAACCAAGAGCCAAAGTTAAGAAAAAAACAAAAAAGAAAACTAAACATCATACAAAAGTCATAAAAGAAAAAAAGAAACATTCGTTTCTTTCAAAATTCTTTTTATTTCTATTTATTATCGTTATTATAATAGCCTTATGTCTTGCTGGTTATGTTGGCTATCAATATTATATGAAACAACAAAATGAAATCGAACAATTACAACAACAGATTCAAGAACAATCTTCACAAAATCAACAACCTTCACAAGACCAACAATCTCAACAAGATATTCAAAATCAAGATCAGGAAGAGAATTCCCAAGAAGACAATCAGGTTCCAGAAGATACCACACCATCTCAAGATCCTGTACAAGAAGAAACTGATGACACCACTCAAGATATACCTAATGAAGATCATTCATCAACACAAAATACAGCACCATAAAAACCAGTTATCCAAGGATAGCTGGTTTTTATGATTGACTTTGAATATTTATAATCAGATACTCTGATTGAGAGCCTGTACGCAACGGATATCCCCATCCTGCAATACCTGAAGATACAACAACTTGCATGTGTGATAATTGACGATAGCCATAATTCATTTCACCAAATCCAAGCCATTCACTCAAGATGCCAACAGGAAACATTTGTCCACCATGTGTATGACCTGAAACTTGTAAATCAATTTGTAATTGATTGTTTGTATCTAGTTCCACAGGCTGATGATCCATCAACAACAAAAAATCATCCGAGGAAACATTCTGTAATAAGTCTGAAGTTGAAACACGCTGATGACTACGATCATCTCGTCCAATCAATGTGATTTCATCCTGAATACGGATACTATTGTCACATAAAATATGGATATTATTTTGTTCAATGGTCTGTTTTAATATTTCAGGCGTAAAAGCAGGTTGACTTGCATATAATGCCTGATCATGATTTCCATAAACATAATAAATACCGTATTGATTTTGAATGGTTGATAAAGCCTGGAAAGTTTGCTGCATTTGCTGCAAAGTTGTTCGTTCATCAACAATATCTCCACCTAATAAGACAAAATCAGGATTTTCTTTTGAAATGTCATTACAATATTGTATCAATTCATTTTTATTCATAGTATTAGGAAAATGCAAATCACTTATAAATGCAACCTTATAATTTTGTGAAAGCTGTTTTTGTGTTTCAATCGTATATTGAACAGCATGAACATCTTTCATATTTATATATCCATATCCTAATAATATGCATACACATAACAGCGGAATGAGTCCTAAACGATAAATAGAATCAAGTATATGATTATTTTTCTTTTTATGTATCAACCACATGATCATATCAGTTAATAATGAAAAAGCAAATAAATGCAAAACAATAACTGCCCAAAAGCTAAAAAAGTTACGTGCTGGATAAACAAAAAGAACAGCTATCAAAAAACAAATGATAGATATAAAAATATTCTTTTGTGGATAAAAAAAGGAAATGATTCTTTGAAAATAAAAAGCAAAATAAATAACGACAGGAATCAAAAGCAATGAAAGTAAAGCAAACATGAACGACACACCTCCAAACTAGAAAAATGGAAAATAACCTACATTGTAGGTTATTTTAACTGCATAATAAAGAAATAAAACATATTTTTTCCTCGAGGAATTTCATAATGTTCGACAAGCGTTAAATATCCCTCTTGAAGTCTTAAATTCTTTCTAACTAAGGAAATTTCACTTGTGTAAAGAAAAACATATCCTTTAGGTTTAACTAAACGATGAATACGCTCAAAGAAGCGATCATAAAGTTCCTGCAGTTGCTGATAATCATTCATTTGTGGTAATGTTGGCATATCTGTAATGATCTCGTCAAACATTTCATTATTCACAAAACGTAATGCATCCTTATGCACAAAATAGATATTCTGTCCAGCAGCTTTGCTGTTCTTTCTGGCAGCCTCAATACCTTTACCAAAAACATCAATTCCCATCGCAAACTTTGCAGGAACGACATAATTTCTTTCTATCAATAATGTCCCACATCCAACAAATGGATCTAAAACTTTTCCATGGTCTTTCATATATGGTTTTGCAAGTTGAACAAGTGTTGCAGCAATATAAGGCTGCATAGAATTAGAAATGATTTCTCGACGATATTCAAAACGAGAACTTTTCAAATGTGTCAAACGCAAATAAGCATTAACCTTATCTTTTTTCATTTCTTTTAAAACAATTTCAATATCATAACCATCTGTTGTATTCAACAAGCGTTGTGGATATAGTTCAAATATAGCTTGTGAAACTTTTTTAATAAGAGTTGGATGTTTTTCTCTTGTTTCATCAGCCACTCTAAAATAAAAAATAGACTGATCATCATAAAGTTTATCTAAAATATCTTCCAAATGACATCGTTGAAAACCAGCCATAATGCTTTCTAAATCAATATTTAATCCAGTAGCACCAGACAAAGGAATCAACATATCACGATATGTTCTAATATTCAATAAATCATATAATGAATCACTACGAACCAATACACCTTGTGTAACAGGTTTGTATTTTAAATGCAACACAGATTCAAATAAGACAAACTGATAGTATGGCAATGATGTTAATACCACATCAACAGGTTCATGTTTTAATTTAATAATTTTACGTTTATGTACCTGATTTTTTAAAATCAGGGGATTTAATATCTTTAATTGGGCTTGAATATGTTTTGTCATTTCAGAAGCATGAATGAGCTTATTTTGAATCTCTTTAAGTCTGTTCATATAGCTACGACAATTATGACAAGATATACCTGCTAAATAAGCTTCTTTGACATATTCTGTTTTTTCTTTATCATAAGCATCTAATAATATATCAACCGTATCATCATACTTTCCTAATAATATGGCGCTATTTTTTCGAATCTTAGGATCTTCATGAGATAAGAATTCAATTAATGTCTGCTTGAATTGCTGATCTTTTTGAAGCAAAGAATCACATTGTTCTAATGATTTCAAACGAATCAATGACTCTCTTATATGTTCATTCTTTTTTATACTATTTATCAAATCCATACATACAACCCTCTCAATTAACTGTGCAATATTATACCATATTTTAACGATTTATCCAACTTATTTTAGGTAGAGTCACATAAAAAGATAAAATATGAAAAATTTGATAGTACATTTCTCGCTCCTGTTTCATCTGTTGATAAAAAAATGATGTCATTTTTTCATCAAGGTTTCCACAAAGCAGACAGTGAAAAAAGTGAGATGGATATAACATTCTGGCATAAAAATAAATAATTTCATAAACATCAAAATAATGCGATTCTAACAGTTGCTGGAGCTGTGAAAACGTCAACATCTGACTTTTCATTAAACAGGCAAGATGTCGCATACGGGTTGAAAAAATATATGAACATGGATTGATCAGTTCATAAATATATTGAAAACCTGGTTGTGATAATGATAAAGATACTGGCAAAGTCGCCTGATTATCAATCTGTAATAAATAATTAAGAATATTAATACTATTCTCAGCTAATCCACAATAATAATAGATTAATGATAAAATATCCTGGTCATGTTTAAAACTATAAGCATAATCTTTTGCCTTTTCTCTGGCCTGGTCTATTTTACAAATCCATTGTTCTTTAATGTGTTGAACCTTCATTTTAGGAAATGGATAAACCATCATCGTTTGTTGAATATATCGTTCTATTGATAATGGTTCTTTATGATAAAGCAACAACACATAGTTTTGAGTCAAAAGTTCCTGATAAATATTTTTAACTATATCATAACCTTGTACACCACACTGATGCATTAAATAGCGATAATAATGATATCGATTTAAAAATTCATGAGGATCTGGAATATAGGATAAATAATAAAGTTGTTTCTCTATATAAAAGTAGCCCGTTGAATGATGATGACAATCCATATGATAATACATCTTTAAAAAATCTTGCATAAACATTCTTCTTTCTATGATGAATAAACCAAAGGAACTTGTCCTTGAAAAATCTCTAATAAAATGGGAATAGAAATAACTTGTGTATGATATTGTTCAAAGAACGGATAAACCATCGCAATATTCATTCTAATTTCAATGGATAATTCTATCATGACATGATTCACACCATAATTTTCAATGTTTTTAACTATTGAACTTCCTACACTGGAAAGATGTTTATAATTGACAGGTATGCTAGGCAGTAAGAAAAAAGATGGTAAATGAAATAATGTATTCAATGATATAGAAGCTATAATTCCAGTCTGACTCACTTCTTCCACCCTTTTTTGATATGAACTTTCATCCTTTGCCTGATAACTTCCATCTTCAATTTGAGCATATGTTTTTTCAATATCTAAAACGATTTGTGATGCTAACTGATTAACTTTAATCATATCAAAATCTATCAATTCAATTTCATTATTTTCATTTCTTTCAATAATAACCAAATCATCATATTGTTTTTGATCAGTCATATAACAATGCGAAATAACAAGTTGATTGAAACGTTCAATTTCCATCTTTCCATAATCTTTTAATAAAGGAATAAGCTGAATATAAATGATTCCTAAAATCACTGTTAAAAAGATACATATACAAGTGGCAATGATTATCCATTTTTTCATCATATTTCACCAAAATATTATATGTTTCTAAAAACAAAAAATGTCATATGACTATGACACTTCATGAATAATTTCATTTAATGGCTGATCAAATTCATCATAATCAATATGATCAACATATTGAAAAGAATAAGCCAAACCTATCTTATAACCTTGAAAATCTTTTTGAAAATAACGATCATAATAACCTTTTCCATATCCAACACGATAGTTATCCTGATCGTAAGCAAGTAATGGAACAAGCATGCAATCAATCTCTTGTGGGCATATTTTAACACAATTAAATGGTTCTAAGACATGAAAACATCCTTCCTGTAAATCATTGAAAGAATGGATTTCATAAAATTCCATTTCATTTCCAATAACTTTAGGAACACAAATTCGTTTTTCAGTCAAAAGTTTTTCAATCATGTTAAAGGTATCAACTTCACCTGGTAAAGATACATAACAACCAATGATTTTGGCTTCTTGAATGCGAAGATGGGATAATACTTTTGACAAGATATTTTGATTATATAAAGAAAACGTCTTTGGCGATAAAGCCTGACGTTTTTCTTTCATGATAGAACGCAACTTTTGTTTATCCAATGCTGTTTTCTCCCATATCTAATTTAATGAGCTGATTTAACTCTACAGCATATTCCATTGGTAATTCTCTAGAGAATGGTTCAATAAATCCCATGACAATCATTTCTGTAGCCTGCTCTTTTGTCAATCCACGACTCATTAAATAGAAAAGCTGATCTTCTGAAACTTTTGATACTGTTGCTTCATGTTCAATAATGGATTCGTTATTCATCATCATATTTGTTGGAACAGTATCACTCGTTGATTTGTCATCTAAAATTAAAGTATCACATTCAACCTTACTTTTAGCATTTGTCGCATTCTTTTGATGTCTCACTAATCCACGATAATTAACTTTTCCACCATTGCGTGAAATTGATTTAGAAATAATCTGACTTGATGTATTTGGTGCCAAATGAATCATTTTAGCACCTGAATCTAAAATCTGATGACTATCAGCCACAGCAATTGTAATACATGTTCCTTTAGCCCCTTCACCAGCGAGTATACAAGTTGGATATTTCATAGTCACAGCTGAACCAATATTTCCATCAACCCATTCCATTGAGCCATTTTTAGCGACTTTAGCTCGTTGTGTGACTAAATTATAAATATTTTTAGACCAGTTTTGAATCGTTGTATAACGACATTTTGCTCCTTCTAAAACAACAATCTCAACAACTCCTGCGTGTAAGGAATCTTTAGAATAAGATGGTGCTGTACATCCTTCTACATAATGGATATCTGAACCTTTATCTACTATAATCAAAGTTCTTTCAAACTGAGCCATTCTTTCACTATTAATTCTAAAATATGACTGTAAAGGCTTATCAAGTTTAACTCCTGGTGGAACATATATAAATGAACCTCCAGACCATACAGCTCCATTCAAAGCAGAAAACTTGTTATCATTATGAGGAATGACAGTATCAAAATATTTCTTAAAGATTTCAGGATATTCTCTTAATCCACTATCAATATCTAAGAAAATAACACCTTTTTCTTTAACTTCTTCTAACATATTATGATAAACAACTTCTGATTCATATTGTGCTGAAGCCCCAGCTAGAAACTTTTGTTCAGCTTCTGGAATTCCTAATTTATTAAATGTATTTTTGATTGTTTCTGGAACCTCATCCCACTTATCTGATAAATGATCACTTGGTCGATTATAATATGTATATTCATCAAAATTCATCTGACTCAAGTCAACACCCCATGTTGGCATTGGTTTTTCCAAGAAACATTTTAAAGATTTTAAACGATATTCTAACATCCACTCTGGTTCATTTTTTATAGCAGAAATTTCTCTGACAATATCTTCATTTAAACCTTTAGGTGTTTTAAAAACAGAAACATCTTCATCTTTAAAATCATAATCAGTATTCGTTGTAGGAATATCAATATCTATTGTTGCCATGATTTATTCCTCACTTTCTTTCATTAATGCAATAAGACCACTCCATCCAAGTGTAGCACATTTAATACGATTTGCCTGTTTATGTGTATTTTGAAAAGCAATAGCCTCTTCCAAAATATCAGGATCATAATCCTTTTCATAAATCATATTCATATAATTATCAATAATTTTTTGTGCTTCATCTTTGGTTTTTCCTTTAACCAATTCACTCATAATAGAAGTCGAAGACGTACAGATGGCACATGCTTCTCCATCATAACGAACATCTTCAATCTTATCACCATCAAACTTCACCTGAATATCTAAATTATCAATACAGGTTTCTGAATTCATATTAATTTTATGATAAGAATCATCATCAACAAGGCCACGATTACGTGGGTGTTCATAATGATCCATAATAATTTCTCTCAATAATTGAGGATCATTTAAAGAATGCATCTAAAAAGTCATCTCCTTTTTTACATACTTCAATAAAAGCATCTATCTCTTCTTTAGTATTATAAAAATAAAATGAAGCGCGTAAAGTTGTTGAAACTTTTAAAAATTCATCTAAGATTTTAGCACAATGCTGTCCAGCCCTTATAGCAATTCCATAACTGTTAAATAAACTGGCTGCATCTTGTGAAAAGACACCCTTAATATTAAAAGCTATAGCGCCCTGTGAATCTAGATTATAAATATCAACATTATCTAATTGTTGCATTTTTTCAATGCAATATTTTCTCAGTTCCAATTCATAACGATGAATATTATCCATGCCAATACCCATCAAATATTGAATAGCTGCGCCTAAACCAATAGCCCCTTCAATATGAGGTGTTCCTGCTTCAAAACGATATGGAGGATTTTTTAATGTCACAACACCACAACTATTATAACGTGAATTTGATCCTCCACCTAATCGTGTTGGTTGCATATTTTTTAAAAGCTCATATTTACCATATAGCACCCCAATACCTGTGGGTCCACACATTTTATGTCCTGAAAATGCTAAAAAATCAATATCCGTTTTTTGTACATCTGTCACCTGATGGGGAACACTTTGAGCTCCATCCACGACTACAACAATACCGCGTTCATGGGCAAAATCACATATTTCCTGCATCGGTGCCTGATGTCCCAATACATTTGTGACTTGAGCTACTGCAATGACTTTCGTTTTATCAGTCACAGCCTTTTTCACATTTTCTAAAGTTAATCGTCCTGTTTCATCTAAATCAATATAATGCACAACAGCACCCGTTATACGAGCTACATCAAACCATGGTAAAGTATTAGAAGCATGTTCAGCAACTGTGATTAAAATTTCATCTTCTTGTTGAAGATGAGTCAATCCATAACCATATGCAACCATATTCAATGAATCTGTGGAACCTGAAGTAAAAACAATTTCTTCTTTTCTTTTTGCATTGATAAATTGTTGAACAATTTCTCGACTTTTTTCATAGTGCTCATCTACCTCGTGAGATAGATCATAATCACCACGATGGGCGTTACCAGAATAATTTGTTAAATAATCGCAGACACTATCAATGACAATCTGTGGTTTTAATGTTGTTGCACCATTGTCTAGATAAATCAATGGATGTCCTTGCATCGTTTTTCCATTTAACATAGGAAAATCTTTTCTTACCTGATATACATCAAACATCTCAGGCACCTACCTTTGATAAAGACTGTTCAAAATGTTTTTTAATCATGTCATTATCAATAACCTCTACAACAGGCATTAAATAACCATAAGTAATCAATTGCATGGCCTGTTTTTTTGTTAAACCTCTGCTTTGTAAGTAATAAAGATGTTCTTCATCCATTTTTCCTACTGCTGCTGCATGAGAAGCCTGAACATCATAATCATCAATATACAAATAAGGATTTGCACATGCATAGCAAGATTCATCAAACATCATAATTTTATTTGTCTGATGTGCAGAAGACCCATGTTGTCCTTTGGTAATCGTTCCAATACCATCAATAACCAATCGTCCTTTATCTTTCACAACACCATAATTATCCATCTGACCATAAGTCATAGGTTGATTATGTTGAATTAAAATTTCATAATGCTTATTTTCCTGATTCTTAGAAAGAATTGCCGTTCTGACTTTTGCATTGGCTTCTGGTCCATCTAAATAAAAATGATAGCGACCTTCAAATGCATCATCTGACAGTTCTGAATAACCATACTGACAGTTAGCATATGCCTGTAAATAAACATCTTCCAGACTCTTGGCAGACTCTGATAAATTTTCACTGAAAGCATGAACAGTAGCTCCTTCATCCAGTTTCATCGTTTTATGTAACGTACAATTTGGTGAAAGAACTCTGATTTCAATCAGATTCACCTGACAATAAGCTTGAAAATGGATATCAATATGTAAATCTTCATCTCCTGCATAAATCATATAAAAAGTGAGTGGCTTTTTATTTTGAAACATTAAAACACCATTTTGAAACAATACATCTTGAGGCAAGCGGGTTTCAATAGATGATTGTGATGAAAGAATCATATAGTAAGATAGCTGATCTTGCTGAAGATCAATAATGGGCTTAATCTTTGATAATAATTGTGCTTGCATTCTTTTATTGTCCTTTTTTACCACAAGCTTCTAATATAATAGGTTGTCTTTCGTTTTGTTCGATATCATAACCTAATTCTTTTACCCATTCATATCCTTCTTGATCAATCTTTTCAACCAATTCATATCCACCACTCATAACGATTTGTCCTTGAACAAGAACGTGAACATGTGTTGGTTTTACCAATTCAAACATTCTTTCATAATGAGAAACCATAATACATCCAAACTCATCACTACGCATTGAATTGATAGCTCCAGCAACGACTCTTAAAGCATCAACATCTAAACCAGAATCTATTTCATCTAACAATGCAAAACGTGGCTGTAAAAGCTTCATTTGCAAAATTTCATTACGTTTCTTTTCTCCACCTGAAAATCCTTCATTTAAATAACGATGAGCTAAGTTTTCATCCATTCCTAATTCTTCAATGTTTTTATCTAACGTTCTAATAAATTTAAATAAAGATATTGGTTCATCTCTTTTAGCATTTATAGCTGCTCTTAAAAAATCAGAATTTGTTATACCAGGGATTTCCTGAGGATACTGCATTCCTAAAAACAATCCAGCTCTAGCACGTTCATCAACACTCATAGCTAAAACATCCTGTCCATCAAGTGTGATTTTTCCTTGTGTTACCGTATATTTAGGATGCCCCATAATAGTAGAAAGTAAAGTTGACTTTCCATTTCCATTTGGCCCCATAATCGCATGAACTTCACCAGTGTTTATTTCTAGATTTAATCCTTTCAGGATTTCTTTTTCTCCTACTTCAACATGTAAATTTTCTATTTTTAAAGTCGACATAAAATCGCCCCTTTCGAAGATATATTTTACGTAAAATGCCTGTTCAGTCAAGCAATACGATAATTAAATTTATTATATCCCATTTTTGAAAAAAACTTTCTAAAAAAAGACAGCAGATTGATTTTGCTGTCTTATCACTGCGTTAGCAGATTCCACAAATAATAACCAATAAAATAAATAAAACTAAAATGAGTGTAAAAGACCCTTGATGTGCTAACATATCCATTCCCCCTTTATATTGATTAAAAATAAGATGATTAATAAAATAAATAAAGCTATCATAATCTCACTATGAAAACAATTCGAATTTTCTACCATCATGATTCCTCCTATACACACTATATATTATGGTAAAATCATCGTAAATTTTGTGTTCTTGCCTACAAAAGTTGAAAAAATCTAAAGATTGTGTATAATAATATTGTTTATACTAAGGAGGTTCTTATGAAACAAAAAAAGCTTATAAGTTTGGCACTTGCAAGCATTCTATTACTCAGTGGTTGTAGTTCAAAAACAGTCCAGAAAGATGGTAAAGATGTTGTTGCTTCAATTGATGATGTCAGTCTTCTAGCTGATGATTTATATCAGGATTTAGCTTCATCTACTCAAGGTAAGCAAGCTTTATTTTCGTATGTATTAGACCAGCTTATTCGTAATAATTTTCCAGCCAACGATGACATGGAAGAAAATGCTGATGAAATTGTTGAAAACATTGAAACAAACTATCAAAATCAATATGGAGATAGCGCTGAAGAAGAATTACAAAGCGCTTTAGAAGCATCAGGTGTAGAAGATTTAGATGAATATAGAGATTCTTTGATTCAATCTTTACAATATGCAGAATTCTTGAAAGATTATATTAATGATCATTTTGATGAAGTCTTTGAAGATTATTATCAACAAGCTTCTCCTCGTATGGTTCATATCATTAAAGTATCTATGAGCGATCCTGAAAATCCAACTAATGAAGAAAATGATAAATTAAAGGAAGTTCAGTCTTTATTAAAAACAAATAAAAGTTTTGAAGATATCGCCTATGATTATTCTGATGATGAAAATACAAAAAGTGCAAAAGGAAGTCTTGGTATTATTGATGCAAATACGGATTTATCAAGTACCTATGGTGAAGAAGTGCAGACTGCTGCCAGAACACTAAAAGAAGGAGGAGTCAGTGAAGCTATTCAGGGATCAGATGGAGTTTATTTTGTAAAATGTACAAGTACTGATCAAGAATCAATTAAAAAAGAATTAAAAACTGTTGATGTTGATTCACCATTATTAACTTATGATGATTATATGGTTTATCTTGCTTTTAACACATATGAAATCAATTACCATGATGATACAATTAAACAGACTATTCAAGATATTGTTGATGAGAATTTAGATATTCGCAATGATTTAAGAAAGGAGAACTCATAATGAAAAAACTAATCATGTTGTTATTATGCGGTAGTTTATTGTATGGTTGTTCTTCTTCAAGTTATAATGTTCAAGTTTCTGATGCTCAAGATTCACTTATGAGTGGAAGTCAATTAGATATTACAAAACAAGATTATTTTGAATATTTATTAGATAATTATGGTGCTCAAGAAATTGTCACAACTATTCTTGATAATATTGCTGATAAAGAAATTACTGATCAAGAAGAAATTGATAAACTCGTACAACAAAGAGAAGATGAATATGCAGAATATGCTGATGGAGATTTAGAAAAATATGCTCAGAATCTTGGTTATGAATCAAAAGAAGATTATTTAAATGAATCTTTGATTCCTGAAGTTAAACAAGAATTATTACGTCAAAAATATATTGAAGAACATTTAGATGATTTAATTGCAGAATATCAGGTTTGCAGCATGAAAAAAATTGTTGTAGAAAAAGAATCTGAAGCGCTAGAAATCATTGAAAAATCAACTGATGAAAAAGCTTTTGATCAATTATTAGAAGATTATGGCAGTGATGGTGAAGATGCAGGCGTTGTCACAAAAAATTCTTCTTTAGACGATAATTTAAAAGATAAATTATCTGATCTTAATAAAGTAGAAAAAGATGGTGTTTACAGTCAAGCTATTAAATTAAGTGATGATAATTATGCTGTTGTTTATCTATATGATACTGCTCATAAAAATACGGATGGCATCGTTTCAGCACTTGCTAGTGATGGAGAGGTCCAAGAAAAAGCTGAAGGAGCTTATTTAAAGAAATATCATTTTGAAGTTCACGATGATTTATTAAAAACAGAAATTAAAGAGATTTCTGATAATTATTTGGAATAAGGCTTTTCCTTATTCCTTTTTTATTGTAAAATGAAATACAGGAGGTATGAAAAATGGATAACTGTATTTTTTGTAAGATTGCCAATCATGAAATTCCTGGTAAAATTATCTATGAGGATGATATTTGTATGGCTTTCCTTGATTTAAGCCAAACAACTGATGGACATACACTTGTTATTCCTAAAAATCATTATGCTCACATTTTAGAAGTTGACAGCCAAACTTTAGCACATATGATGGAAGTTGTTCAAAAGGTCGCATTACAGCTTCAAAATCAGCTTCATGCAAAAGGTTTTAATATAATAACAAATATGAATGAAGTTGCAGGTCAAACTGTACATCATTTTCATATTCATATTATTCCTCGTTACAATCGCGATGATGGTTTTCAAGCTCACTATCAAGATCGCAGCCAAGATGTGAATTTAGATGATATTTATCAAAAAATAACAAAATAAGAGAAACAAGAGTTTGATAACTCTTGTTTTGTGTTTTTATATTGAGTAGAAAATTATCAAAAAGGAGAAGATTATGCATAAAATAAGAATTAATATGTTATCGAATGCTGATAAGGTTCGTGGTCAAGGTGTGGGGAGTGCTTATCTTGAACAAGTTGCTTTAGTTAAAAACGAGTTAAGTGATTATTTTGATGTTGTGATTAATGATTCCAAACCTGCCGATATTATCCATTGTCATACAATTTTACCTCAGTATCTCATGAAAATGAAAAGAAACAAAGGTATTAATGTTGCTTATGTTCATTTCTTACCAGATACATTAGATGGAAGTATCCAATTACCTCATTCAGCTTTAACAGTATTCAAAAAATACATTACTCATTTTTATAATACTGCTGATTATCTGATTGTTGTTAATCCTATCTTTATAAAGGATTTGGTACGTTTTGGAATTGATGAACATAAAATTAAATATATTCCTAATTTTGTATCTAAAGAAACTTTCTATAAACAGGAAAAAGAACATATTCAACAAACGAGATCTCAATATCATATTGATGAAAATGCTTTTGTTGTATTAGGAGTTGGACAAGTTCAAACACGAAAAGGTGTCAAAGATTTTATTGAAGTTGCTAAAAAATTACCTGATATAACTTTCGTTTGGGCCGGTGGATTTTCTTTTGGAAAAATTACTGATGGTTATGAAGAACTCAAGGAAATATATGAAAACCCACCTCATAATGTTCATTTTATCGGTATCGTTCCTCGTGAATCAATGAATGACATCTATAATATGGCTGATATACTATTTATGCCCTCATATAACGAACTTTTTCCAATGTCTATCCTAGAAGCCATTAATAGTCAAAAACCGCTTCTATTAAGAGATTTGGAGCTTTATCAAGATATTTTATTTCAAAAATATCTTGTTGCTGATGACAACGAAGGATTTATCAAAAATATTTTAAAACTGAAAAATGATCCTCAGTTCTATTCTCAATATCAAAACTATTCATATGAAATCAGTCAATATTATTCTAAAGAACATGTTAAAGAAATGTGGAAAGAATTTTATCTCGATATTGCTAAAAAAAAGAATTTATAAGTGATTAAACTTATAAATTCTTTTTTATTCATACATTTTTGGTTTATAAATCGTTCTATTCTCTAATGAAAAAATACGTTTTGAAGTTTCTCCAGATTCCAATGTATCTAAAGCTTTATTAAACATATTCATTCTGGCATCCATATTATCAATCATATGCAACATTTCTGCTTCTCTAATTTGTGGAAGTACTGGTGAACCATACTCATTTTTTCCATGATGAGATAAGATCATATGTTGTAATAATGTGACTTCTTCACCTTCAATATGAAGCTCCTGCGCCGCAGCATAAACCATGGATTGCGCAATAGAGATATGTCCTAACATCTGTCCTTCAAAGGTATAGCTTGGAACAACTGGTCCACTTAATTCAACTGTTTTTCCAATGTCATGAAGCAAAATACCAGAATATAACAAATCAGCATTTAATTCAGGATAAACATTCATTAAAGCATCAGCTACTCTTAACATAGACAATGTGTGAAAAGCTAAACCAGATACAAATTCGTGATGATTTTTACTGGCAGCAGGATAAACTTTAAGTTTTTCAAAATTATTTTCAAAAAGATGTTTCGTTAAAACATATAATTTTGTATTAGAAATACGCTGAATATATTGTTTTAATTCTTTCATCATCATTTCACTATCCATTGGTGCCTTAACCAAAAACTGAATTTGTTGTGAACGTTGATATGAAACATCATCAATAGATATAAGCTTCATTTGACGATCATCGCTATATTTAATAATATCACCTTTTGCTCTTACAACAGCTCCTGTTTTTAAAGATTCAATATGTTCCTGACTGGCATTCCATAACTTGGCATCAATTGTCCCAGTATCATCTTGAAAAACAATACTCAAGTAATTACTTTTATGAGCACCATTTGTTTTTCCTAAAGTGACATGTGAAATCATTGCTGTAAATTCCACATTATCGTCACCACATTTCATATCTTTAATTTTAATCATTTGTGTCCTCCCATAATTGTTGAATAATTTCCATAACATCATCATATTCATAGCCTTTTTGAACTAAAAAAGTAATAATTTTACTTTTAAGAATATGAGATTGATATCTATTTTTATAACGATTATATACACGATAATATTCTTTTGTCAGTAAATTCATAGTATGTTCTTTAGGTATTGAAAAATCAAAATTTTCAATGGCTCTTTCTACGACATCTTGTGAAAAACCTTTATTAAACAATTTATTTCTAATATTTTGTATTAATGCGTATTGTGGTCTTGTGGTATTTTCATTATAAAGTTTTTGTACTAACTCCACAGCTTTATCATATTCCAAATCTTGGGAATATTCTTCCAAATACTCATCAATGATAAATGGTGAAACACCTTCTTTTTTGAGATGATAAATAATTTTGTTCATTCCCATTCCCAATCGTTTTGCCTTTTGAAAATAGTTTCTAGTGTATTCAGCATCATCAATAAGATTTTTTTGCATCAATAAATCCATTGTCATCTCTACTTGAATATCATCAAAATCTCCTTTATCCATAAGTTTCTTTTGCATTTTCGCATAAGTATAATCTTTATATGTTAAATACTTTAATGCCAATTTATAAGCTTTAGAAACTTGTTCCTGATCTTTTAAAGCATCTAGTTCTTCTCTATCTACAACTTGTCCAACAGATAAACCATAACGTTCAATAACCTGTCCAGATAGACTCAATAGAATTTGATGATGATCAAATTGAAAAGCAACAGTGTATAGATGATTATTTTCAGGAGTAATAGAAACAACTTTATAGCAATAATGATGTTTTGCTAATGCCTGTTCATATGTACGTAGAATATGCTGATAAAAATTCTCACTACTATATTTTTGTGCATCGTTTCTCGCACAAGTAGAAAGTTGTGTTAAATCAGAATGATACATATGAATAATTTTCTCAACTAAATCTTGTTGGTCTTTAAAGAAATAACCATTATGACCATCGACAATAACACCATCCAGATTTTTGTCATATCTTGCTAAAACAGGTAACCCACTAGCCATAGCCTCAATAAAAGTCAGCCCCTGTGTTTCCGTTACTGATGCCGAAACAAATAATTGTGCTGCATGATAAAACGAAGGGACATACTCACTCTCTTTTGGTCCTGTAAAGAATATATGACTTTCTAATCCTTTTTGATGAACCAAAGTTTTTAATTCTTCAAGTTGTGGCCCACCGCCAACAATCATAAGACATATCTTATCTTCTTTTTTCACAATATCAGACATTGCATCTATTAGAATTTCAATACTTTTCTCAGGAGCAATTCTACCTAAAAAAATAACAACAAACTTATCCTGTAAATGATATTCCTGCAAAATCTGATCCACTAAACCTTGATTTTTATTTTCTAATGCAAATGCCTCTAGTTCCAAACCAGTTGGAATCACATGAATAGAATTAGAAATACCATATTTTCTCAATGCATCAGCTGTCTTTTGTGAAGGTACAATAAGCTCAGAACAGCTATTTCCATATATCTTAGAAATTTTTTCAATAATTTTTTTAGCCGCCTGATCCACAGCTTTTAAATTCCCAGGCGTAATATAATGAGAATAATCAGCCCACATTGTATGATAAGTATAACAAACTGGAATGTTTAAAATTTCACCAGCTATCTTTCCAAAAATACCTATCCCAAATTCTGTCTGAATATGAATAATATCAGGCTGGAATTCTTTCAATTCTTTCATACCTTTAAAAGAATAGATATTGGATGCACGATAACCATATAATTTTTTTAAATCAATACCAGGCAAACGTAATACTCCATCATCCTCATCAATATAATCACTATTATGAGGTAATATAGTTGTCACAACTAAAACATGATGCCCATGTTTTTTTAATTCTTTTTTTAGAATATGTGTAGATGTCGCTACACCATTAATATCGGGTAAATAAGTATCACTAAATAAAGCTATATTCATAAAATTACTCCAATCTCGTTCGATTTATTTCTTTATCAAGAGAAAAAACTAATGCTCCTATAATAAGTCCCATATAATATGACATAAAGCGCCATAAGAACATAGAAGAAGACACACCTACTGGTCCTAAAAAACTAAACAGTAAAAGATAAACACCTTCACTACCACCACTTGATCCAGGAATAGGTAAAAATGCATTAATTAAATATATGCATGAACAAAGTCCAATAAAATCAAAAAAATCATAAAATGATACATCTAAATTTAATGCCTTTGCACTAAAAAAAGGCATACTGTAAATAATAGTTAACTTAATAACATTACAAATACAAGAACGTATTAAAACTGGTTTATTACGTTGTAAAAGTCCTAATTGATTACGAAAATCAGATAAATATGTTTTAACTTTAAAACATGTCGATTCATAATCTTTAATAATACGAATTTTAGTTAAAAATTTAAGAATAGTATGTGTTAGAAAATTCTGTAAAGTTTTAGATTTAGCACCACCAAACAAAGCCGCAATCACAACAAAATTAATTAAGAATCCTAGCACAACCAAACTAAATATAGCAGGACGTTCTATAAAATACTGATATTTAAATATTAACACAATACCCGTATAAATAACAAGTACACTCTGATAACAAATAAAACACATCAATAAAATACTTGCAGAATACGTAGGGGCAATCCCTTGTTTATTAAAAATATACACTTGAGCAAATTGTCCACCACTTGCAAATGGTGTTATTCCATTAAAAAAAGTTCCACTAATAGCATTTATAAAAGATTGTTTATAAGTATAATCCTTTTTATAAAATCTACCAAAATATAACAATGAAAAAGCATCGAAAATATAATATAAAAACATGACAATAGCCATTGCTATAATCCAAGAAATCTTAGCATGTGCAAAAGCATCAACAACTTGTTTCCATTGATTTCCTATAGATAGATAAATAACTGTTCCACCAATCAGAAGAATAACAGCAATATTTAAAAGATATTTTTTCTTTCCTTTCATCATAGGCACTCATAATAATTGTAAACAATTATTAAATCCTCCCTTCTTAATCAATCTAAAACAATATTATATCAAAGAATAAAGGATATCTTTCCTATAATCATTTTACTACAAAAGGAAAGATAAGTGAATAAAAAAAGGGAGGGAATAGAATGACTATTCCCTCACATGGACTGGCAGCGTGCTATTTTCGCAGTTGCCTACTATCTTCGCCGCTGTGATGCTTAACTTCTGTGTTCGGCATGGGTACAGGTGTTTCCA
>NZ_NFLY01000079.1:0-3890 GCF_002161155.1 Massilimicrobiota sp. An105 | reverse complement strand
ATATGGATGCCTTATTGGATGGAGATTTTATTCGTATTAGAAAAGAAAATAATCGTATTTATTATTCATTAAATGAAGCAGAAATTGAACATATGATTCAATATTTACATCAAAAACTACTAAAGGGTGAGATCTGATTTCACCCTTTAATAGTTAATTATATTTTCTAAATTTCTTTTTTATATGCAAAACTCCTCTTTTAATAAAAATTTTTTAAACATTAATCATATATTATAAATATATAGACTATTATCATAGATAAATTAAAAATCAATAAATATAAAACCTTTTATTTTTATCAAAACTTTCTAACATTAATTTTATTAACATATCTACAACATTCACCTCAGTAATCTCAAGGAAACATATTATCATTAGAATACATTTTCATTCTGAGTATTTAATTCTTTACAAACATTGTTAAAAATCAATTCTGAATTTTCGGTCAATTCGCCACTTTCAGTTAAAATCGCAGTATCTAGTATTGTTTTTATAGATGATGCGATTGAAACACATGCTACAATCTTCTTTTGAGAAGTTAAAGTGTATTCAGAATAATCCGTACCTTCAGTTTCAATAATTTTTTCCATTTCATAAATCAAAGGCAAGAAATATGAATCTAGTCTTGCTAATAAATCATAGAACATATATGTACGTCTTCTAATTGCTTGGCATTGAAATATTGCTGCTTCTAGTTGTTCACATATCTCATTAGCTTTTGCACTATTCGAATATGCTTCATCAAGATTTTTACTTGCTTTAGACCCTGCTATTACTCCTAATACCATCAAGGCTGGCGCTGCAACAATACCACCTAAAACAGCAGTACCTCCAGCAATTCCTAAGCCACCTGCAGCGATTGAGCCTCCTCCAAAAAAAGCCAAAGTTGCATTTGTTGCTGCAACTCCACTTAAAGAAGCAATTGCAGTACCTGTTGAAGCAGTAGCAAAAGTTGTTGCAGCACTGTAAGCGCCAAAAGCAGCAAACGCTCCCCCAGCTACCCCTGCTACTGCACCTTCCATTAATGAAGAAGCAAAATTCCCCAACTCTTTTAATTCTAAAAAATTCAACTTATCAAAATTAAGCTTATTAAACTCATTTAATCCTACTGTTTCTTTAAAATCAATATTTTTAATTTTTTCAAATAATTTTATAAATTCATTAACATTGTTTTCAAGAATAAAAAGTTTTTCTTGTCCTAAACTTTCTAAAGACTCACCACATGATTTACGCGCAATATTCAATTTTTCTTCGATTAATTTAATTCTTTCATTTGCAGATTCGTTTATTTTTTTTGCATTTGAATTATCTATCCCTGCTTTTACTGTTTTTCCAACACCTAATGCCCCTGTTACAGCAGCTGCACCTATAAGGAATAATGGTAACGGCATAATTCTTTCCCTCCTAATCATTAATTAATACTTTTAAACTTTTAATAATTGTTTCTCTTCTATTTGATAACTCTTTTATTTGCTTATCAACAACATTATATGGTTTACTTACTGTTTTTATCCACTTTTCCTCATTGTCAATAGATTCTAGTGTTTTCATTTTATTTTCTAATTCCAAATAAATTGATTTATCAATATCTAATTTCCTTACAATGAACTTTATCAAATTTCTTTCTTCTTTTGAGTATTTACCATCACCCATTGCCACAGATAAAAGATTCCAAATTAAAGTTGATTTAGCAATACCAATTTGAAAAAAATTGCTTATATCATACGACAAATCATTATAAAACCCATTAGAATTAGATGTAATAAATTTTTTTAAAATATCTTCAACACCTTCTTTTACAACTTCATAAAAGTCATCCTCATCAATCGCTTTGTTTAATTGGTTTTTACATTCATTAATAATATCTATTTTGTATTTTTGAAATGATGAATCTAGTTCGTTTCCAATCGCATCAAATGTTTCCTCTTCTATTTTACTTATGTCACCATCTACAGCCATTAAATAATATGTAAGTTTTAAAGCACTTTTTACATCTATTTTCATAAATCTCCTCCATTAAAACTCTAACGGTAAATCTGAGTTCATCAAAACATCAAATTCAGTTTTATTTGAAAATTGACTTACCTTTCCCAAGTTTTCTTGTAAAATATGATTTGCAAAAACAAAATTATCAATATTTTCTTCAAATATTGCTTTATCTAATTGATTAAAACATTCATTAAAAGACTTAATTTTATCAACAAAGTAATTAGATACCAAATAATTCATTTCTTTTCTATAATCTTGAATCATTGTAATCACTTCTGCACATTCAGCTTCAATCTGAATTCTTTCTTCTTTAGCTATTTTAGCTTCTTTCAATGCTATATTTAATTCATCATATATCGCCACTGCTGCGACATATCCAAAAGATGCTCCTGCAATTCCACTTAATACACTTATAATCTTAGGAGCAGATGCAGGAACAGCTGCTAATCCTATAGACCCGAATATTGCAGAACCAATTTCTCCTAATCCTTTCTTTCCTAATTCTTCGATACACCTAGCCCCGTCAATCTCCCCTTTTATATATCTACGCAAAGATTTTTCAATATCAATAGCTGTTGTAACTATACCAGCCGCCAAATTAGTTTTTGCCAAATTTCTTATATATCCTACCTTTGCATTCTGCATACTTCCTTTCGCCATTGTTCCTAAAAATGCAGTAGTATAACTAACAGCTGCTCCCTTCCCAGTATCACTAGCAACAGATTTTGCAGCTTCATAAGCAGTTTTTTCTCCTTTAGTGTATGAAACAATATTTTTTATAATCGAAACCGATCCAGCAATTGCAACTCCTATTTTCATTTGTTCTTTTCCAGCACGATGCGATATTTTAGCAATATCTTTCGCAATAGACAGCTTTGCATTTGTTCTGGCTTCAATTGCTTCTTCTGTAGTCAAACCACTTTTTCTCAGATTCTTTTTTATTTTTTCATACTTTCTAATTTTCTCCCTTTTGATCTGAGCTACTTCTGCCTTTCCTTTTTTATTTGCAACTTCTGCTTGTTGACATAATTCTTCAATTTTCTCGTCTATTAATCCTTTAGTCTTTTCATTTCCTAATAATACATCATATGCGTCATCAGGAATATCTAAAATAGCATCTGCAGCTAAATATTTTTCATATTTTTTACTATTTAATTTATTTAATAAATCTTTTGGGGTTTTACCAACAAATTTCATTTGAGCTCCTGAATTAATAATTTCATTACCCATCAAATCGACTTCTTTTATATCGAACAAAGTATCATTAATACTGCCCAAATCATCCGTTCTAATATATCGAGTATCTTTTTTATTGATAATGCTTTCAGCATTCTTTCTAGCAACAGATTTCACCTCAGCAGCAAATCCTGCCTGTTGCTTTATATTACTACTAAAATAATCAGGATTAACTTTTGAATCAGCTATTTTCCTAAGGCCTTTTTGAAGAACTTTTCCTGTTTCATTATCTGCTCCACTATATGAAACAACATGCTCTTTTACAGCACTTCCATATCTTTTAATAGTTTCTGCAGAAGCCCCTTCAAAAACAGCTTTATTTATACCTGTTATCAATTCTTTTTTATCATTTTTATTTTCTTTTGTCATCCTTTCATTTTCACCTACTTTAGAAAAAATTAACAAGTGTTGATATAATATAAACCCTATTTCCAAACATTTTATCAACAATTTGTATATATATAATTCTTTCCTATTAAAATAATTTTATCACAAACATAAACACATGTATAGAAGATACCATATTATTTAAATATTTTTGTAACAGGTTAATTGTAAAAGTAAATTCTACTTTAAAAAATAAAGTGGAATTTAGTCTTACGAATTTTCTTGTTATATGTTATTGATTATTTGTTCCTCATTTTCTGGATTAATGATATGAATGA
>NZ_NFLY01000078.1:0-4017 GCF_002161155.1 Massilimicrobiota sp. An105 | reverse complement strand
ATTTAAAGATTCCATAATCTAATTATACCAAAAACGACAATGATAATCATTAAAGATAATCATTGTCGTTTTCTTTTTTAGGTGGCCTTACGAATATTTATTTCGTTACAGCCCCTTTTTATGTTATAATAAATAAGAGGAGTGCGATATCTATGCATAAATGGTTCTGGTATTTTTTAAACCCTGAAGAAAAATTTCAGCGTTATAAACATTCACTTTGGCTTTTGATTCTTGCTATCATTGTGCTTTTCATTAAGTTCGATTTGATAATTGCACTTGGTTATTCTCTTGTCCTCATTATTTTTTCATATCTTGGTTATAAACATTTTCAAAGAGAAGCTATGGCATATAAAGAAAGAAAAAGTTGTCAAAAGACGTTATAAACGTTTTATGACAACTTTTTAAAATAAACCTAAGCGATGCAATTCATGATAAATTCCATCATCCTGTACACTTTCACATATAGCATTTCCATATTGTTTGAGTTCTTTTGATCCATTTGCCATGACAACACCATATTCACAAGTCTGAATCATCGCATAATCATTCATACTATCTCCAAAAGCAATTGTATTTTGAATAGGAATATTTAAATATTCACATACCTTTTCAACAGCCGTTCCCTTATCTGTTCCTTTCATAATAATTTCACCATTAATGACATCTTGAGAAAAGATTTCATGAATGACAAAATGAAATTTATCTGATAGAACACGTTTAGGTTCTTCTAAATCTTCCTCTTTTTCACACATAAAACATAGCTTTTGAATAGGAATAGGATTTTCATCATATTCCTTTAATGGATGAATATTAAAATGTTCTTTTTGTTCATTTAATAATCTCTGTAATTCAGAATTTAAATTTTCTCCATCTTTTAAACGATGTTTTACAAATTCATAATTCATCTTTTCATCTTGAAAAGTCATATGATTAGCTTCTAAATTATATAAAATGTGATGCTGATCAAAAATATGTCTTGCCAGTTGAATATCTTCTTGACTCAAACATGATTCAAAGATTTTTTGACCATGCACCTCAATATATCCACCCGCACTACTGATAATACCATCGAAACCAATTGGAAAAAGTGGTCTAGCTCCTGCATAACTTCTTCCTGTACATAAAAAGACTTCATGTCCATTTTCTTGAACTTGATGAATAGCTTCTTGCACCTTTGGTGATACTCGTCCATCTGGCAATGTCAATGTTCCATCTGCATCTAAAAAGATTAATTTCTTGTCCATCAAATCCCCCCTATTTTCATTATAATCAAATCTCTATAAAAACCAAATTTGTTTCAAATACTGCAAATCTATAATCTCTTTTCAAAGTGTCCATCCACTGACATACCTTCAAAAAATAAAGTAAATGCTTGTGGATCAAGACCTTTAATAATATGTTTGAGTTGATTCACTTCATATTTACTAATCACTGTTACCATAACATAAGTATTTTCTTTTGTATAAGCACCTTTTCCTTGCCAAAAAGTCATTCCACGTCCCATTTCAGATAAAACTTTATTTTGAATTTCTAATTGTTTTGTAAAAATAACACATGTTACATTGATATTTTGATAATGAGTTTTATCTAAAACAAGTGTAAAACATGTCATATAAATGGCAGAATAAATGGCTATTTCAATATGAAATAAAAATGCACACACAACATAGATTGCTAAATTAATAAATAATGATAATTTTCCTACTGAAAAATGTGGTAACTTTTTTGTAAAATAGACACCTAAAATGTCTAATCCTCCACCACTTCCAGAACAGCGTAATGTTAGACCTATACCAAATCCAGTCACAATTCCACCAATAATACAATTGGTAAGAATATCATCAACAAGTGGTGTTGTTGGAATCATGATGAATGTTAAAAAGATAGTTTGAGAAATAACAGATAATAGCGTTCTGACAAAAAAACGTTTAGAAATGGTACGATAAGCTAACATAAATAGAGGTATGTTAATCGCAAAGTTAATAATTCCTGATATATCTATTGAAGATGGAAACATGCCATTACTGATTTGTTCTAATAGTGTTCTTATAATTTGAGCAATTCCTAATACCCCACTACTATATAATTGCACAGGTACTACAAATAAATTTACTCCCAATGCAAAAATAAATGCCCCTAATATAATGAAAAAATATCTTTTACTTTCCTGATTCAAAATCATATCGATCCCCCTTATAAAGAAAAAAACGCAGTTGCGTTTTTACATATGGTGCCGACAACAGGACTTGAACCTGCAACCTGACCATTACGAGTGGCCTGCTCTACCGATTGGAGCTATGTCGGCATCCTGTATTATTATAATACAAAAAGGAATAGATTTCTACTATTCCTTTGGCACAATTTTCTTTAATAAACCATTATTTTTTAATCTTGGAGCCATAGCCATATAAATAGCTGAAGCAATGATAACAGCTAAAACAGCGTTGACACAAGTTGTTATAGCATTCCATGAAGCCAATGCTTTTGCCGCATTATCAGGTGCCCCTAAAATAAAAGCTGTATAAAAATAAGAAAAAATAGGTTCTCCAATCACATTAAATAACATACCAGCTGTAGCTGATAAAATAACTGCTTTCCATAACGCTTTCCCTTGCTTATGCTGGATATGAAAAATACGATGTGCAACCAAACCAGTTATGATACCAATCCCTAATTTCAAGATAATTGTTTTAGGCGCTACAATCACATAAGCCGGATCCAACAAATCTGCAATTCCCATACCAATAGCACCTGCAACACCACCAGGTAATCCCCCTAGCAATAAAGCTGCCAACACACAAAAAGTATTTCCTAAATGAAAAGATGTAAAACCACCTGGTGTTGGAATCTTAATCTGTAAAAACATAAATGATATATAACATAAGCCAGCCATTAAACCAACTAAAACGATTTTCAATATTTTTGTATTCATATCTATCACTCTCCGTATGACTAACAGTATATATGATTATTGGTCTTATGAAAATATCCAGTTTTGTATTTTTTTATATATCCAGATTGAGTATAATAATATCAAGGAGCTAACTATATAAAAATCAAGTCATTTGATGAAAAAGTTTGAAAATGTTAAATGATTTGATTATGGTAGCTAATCAATATGTAAGATCTTTGAAATGTGAATACGATTTGTGTTTTTGGGCATGACGAAAATAGCCTATGGAATAGACTTTTTATGAATACGGTTTCATTTTCTTTCTATCTTAGTAATGATGCATCAAACTGCTGATTTGTCGTTACCAGATGATAGATGACTCTCAACAGCTTCCTGATGCAATGTCCCTGCGTGAACCTGATGACTGGCACAATGATCTGATATAACGTCTTTCTTAAATAGCTCGATCTCTGCTTGGTTATGGCACTATGCTTGGCTTCGTATTGACTTGATTCGTAGTGAAATGGGGCGACACCCGCTGCCTTTATTATCTTTGAAGGCTTAGAATAGTTGAAAATATCTCCATATTCTGCTAGAATTGAAGTACCAGAGAAATGCGAAATTCCTGGTACGGAGATGATAGGAGAGTTTAAGTCAGTGGAAAACTCTTCTATTTTTTTATCTATTTCTTTGAGCTGATCATTAAGCAGTTCGATATGAGCTATCAAATGCTTGATCTGCATTTCATCTGCCAACGAAGAAATGCCAACAGATGTTTTTGCACTTTCCTTTAGCTTTTCAGCAGTCAGAGAAATGCGATTGCCTCTGCCGGTAATATCAAAGCATTTGCGTAAAGTTCTGATGTCAGCCTGTGCAATGGCCTTTGCACTGCCAAACTGTTTAAGAATAGACATATAGACTTTTCCATACTTGGATTTAAAAAGTGCGTTATATTCAGGGAAAACAAGATCTATGCATTTCTGCAGACGATTGGAAAGAACATTGATCTGTTCCTTGAGGGAATGATGCAACCTAGTCAGCTGCTTCTGTTCATAAAGGTCAAATTTCTTAGATGACGTCAAACGATAAGGTTTCTTGAGTTTATTTGAGCTTAATATATCGCA
>NZ_NFLY01000077.1:0-4074 GCF_002161155.1 Massilimicrobiota sp. An105 | reverse complement strand
TTCAGGACAGGCTTTTGTCATTTTTGTTTGTTTTAAGGTCAGCATTCTAAACACATCAACATCAAACTCACCATCAGGAAATGGTCCTAGTGACTTGGTGATGCTAGTCGTAGATTCAACGTCTTTAACACGAATGATATATTTATGTCCTGAGTGTACAACATGTTCAAAACCATTGTAGGATTCATAGCCTCTATCGGCAATGAAGATGGCTTTCTGTCCATCATATCTGTCAACAAGTTGACAGAAAGCATCATTTTCGTCTTTTTTGGCTTCACCCTGAATGATAATATCATCATATGTACGTTCTCATAGATCATAACTGGCATTCAAATGATAGGCAGAGTAAGGTTTTGCAAGAGTGCCATGTCTTAATTCAGTTGTTTCATCGTCAAAGATGGTATTGTCAATAGGCAGTTCACTGCCATCAATGGCCAATAGCCTGTAGCCATGAAATAACTTTTTCTTGAAAGTTTTTTTGTTGAATCCATAAAACAAAGCTTTGAAAGCTTCAGGCTTGATCTTGCTTCTGGCCTGAACAAAGGCAGAGGCAGAAGGAGTATCAATAGAAAAGTCATTGAATTTGAGAAGTTCATCCTTGATGGAAGAAGCGCCCATGCAAAGGATAATCTTCATGATAGTTTCAAAATCAAGCTTTCTGTTTCTGGTAAAATCAGCATCAGGATTGACACAGAAGATAGAACAGACTTGAGAAAGTGTTTTGATATTGTGAAAAAGGACGTTTTTAAGATGTTTATAGCTATTCATGATCAAGTACCTCCAAGATATACCTATAAACAATTGGCCTATTATCAATAAAAAATTGATAATAGGCCGCACACTATCGTTGCAATGTCAATACTTTTCTTTGAAAAATAATAAAAAAAAAGCGAGAGGGTATATTTGCAATATAACCCTCGAATGCCATTCAGTCCTTAACTTAATGACATTGGTTGCTAAAGTTGTTTGATTTGGTCTTAATCGACTGGTTGCATCCATAGCTATAATTTCAACATTTGCAGCCACTAATGCGTCAACTTCATCCATGGTTGTCGTAATATAAATGTCACTACCCGGATAGTCCTTTTTAATAATACCAATAATTGGTAAATTGACTTCTTGTTGAATAGCTTTAATATCTTCAACACTATTCGCACGTATCCCCTTAGCACCTCCCTGATAAGCAGCTAAAGCCATTTTTGACATAATGTAAGATGAATGTAACGGTTCATCTTACATTGCCTGACATGAAACAATTAACTGATTTTTTAGTTTCTCCATTTTCTCCCTCCTTGTATAATCACACTATACTTCTATCGAAAATATTTGACAATATTCTTAAAAGATTTAGAATTTACTTTCAAAATTTTTCAAAAATAAAAACAAAATATCCCTATTTTGAAAGTAATTTCAAAAAACCAACTTAAAAATATTTCTAAGTTGGTTCGCTAATTAACTGATATATAGAATGTTTTCATCATTTTATAACATATACTAAAAAGCTTGATAATATAATCAAAAAAATGCCAACACCAATAAATATCATAGCCATAATTGACTGATGTTCAGGTATTTTTTCAATAAAAGCCATTTTAGGTTTCATTGGATGATAATAAACAGCCATATTTGATCCTAATGGCCACATATTCTGTGCATCACTTTTTCCCATCCTACCACCTGCAATGGATAAACAATCATTTTTTGTTACTCGTACATATGGTTCTCCATCTCTTCTCCAACTTTTCGTAATATAACCACGGAAAGTTCTGACTTTCTTATAAGTTTCTCCAAGCACATGATATTCAACAACTGGCACAATCACTCCATTTCCCCTATAACAATAATCCACAACTATTCCATGTGTCATCTCTTGGCAAAGTTTCGTTTTTCTTTTCTGCCATAATATGATGAATATTCCAACAATAATAAATATCAATCCTAATCCAGCAATGATAAGAAAGACAAGCATGATGATCTGTTCATCTGTCATGATATAAGCCCCCTTTTCTTTATTAAATACCAAATCAAACAAAAAAGCAATTCTTTATACATTAGATAATAATCTAATATAAACATTGACAATTATCTAATAATTGTTATAATTTTATATATACTGAATATATAATTAGATATTTATCTAACAAAGGAGGGGCGTTATGAAATATCAGACATTAAAAAATGAAAAAGAATTCTTAAAGTTAGCCATTGCCACTGGAATCAATCGTTTTGGTGACTCTATTGATGCTTTAGCTTTAACATGGCTTGTTTATGCAATCACTGGTGATGCTATGTATTCTGCTTTTAACTTTGGTATTAACTATTTACCAACTATTTTTTTGACACCTTTTATGGGAGCATTTGTTGAAAAAAGAAATAAAAAAAGGCTCATGGCTTTAAGTGATTTTCTACGTTCATTATTAGTTATGCTCCTTATTCTTTTCTATATGTTTCAACAATTAAATGTTTATATCATTATGTTCACAACATTTATGATTTCTATTTTAGAAACCTTAAGAGTTCCTTCTTCTACACCAATGATTGCTTCTTTAGTTCCCAAGGAAAAATATGACATTGCACAATCATTGCATACCTCACTATCTAAATCATTAGAAATTGTTGGTATGGGATTAGCTGGCATCTTATTAAATAGCTTTGGAATCATGATCACTTTTATTATTGATTGTCTTTCATTTATAGTCAGTGGTCTTATGATTGGTCATATTCATTTTCATGATAATTCAAATATTCAAAAGCAATCTACGATTTCTTTATTAAAAGAAGGATTTCACTATACCCAAACAAAACAGTCTTTGATTTATCTTTGCTTGATTTGTTGTTGTATCAATGCATTTTTAGTTCCTATTAATGCCTTTTCCAGTGCATTAAGCGTCGAAGTTTATCACAGTGGTCCACAGATGGTTGCTTACTTATCAATGGGCTTTAGTATAGGAAGTGTTTTAGGAGCGACTCTTTATCCCTATATCAGTTCTTATATGAATGCTAAAAAAATGATACAGTCTTTATTTGCTGGAGCGAGTTTTTTCTATATCATGACTATACTTATCTCTTATATCCCTATCACAATAATCAAATCTTTGTTTATTATGACACTGGCTATTTTATTTGGTATAATTGTTGTTTTTGCTAATATGTATGGTCAAATCATGGTTTTACAAAAAGTACACTCAAGTTATTTAGCACGTTTTAGTGCGATTATGAATTCTTTTGGTGTTTCTACCATTCCTCTTGTCTCATTTTTTATGAGTTTCATGAGTTCTTTATTTTCTATTCAAAATATTTTTATTTTTACAGGAATATTTGTTATGATAATAGGAGGAATTCTATTATATAACTCTATTGATGAGGTGATTGATCAAGATGAAAAAGACAATATATAATGAACCTTTATGGTATAAGGAATGGAGAGATTTAGGATTTGAATGTGTGAATGGTCCAAAAGTGATTTCATTAGATATCAAGCAAAAAAATGAACACTTTCAAAATCTCAAAAAGCAACATGATGTATTAGTTAGAAAAGCTAAAAAAATAAAAAATCTGCAAACTTATTTTCAATCATATCAATTAGATAATAATGAAATTTTATGTTTGGCTGATTTTATTTTAAATGCATTTTTCTTTGTCAGTGAATTTCCAAAACATCATATGCAAGAAGAACTCATTCAAAAATTTACACATTTTGATACAAAGGAATTAAGAGAAGATACTTTAAAATTTATTGATTTTCAAAATGATTATATTGAAAGTATTAGAAAATTATCTATTGATAATGAAGCAAAATTGGATTTGATTGAAACACTTTATCATCCTGATAAAATGATTCATGGATTATTTGATATCTTTAAACAGTTTCAAGAGATTTATCAATCTATTGATTATAATCCCATGCTTTTTAACTGTACTCACAATATCAATCAAGATGACTTAAATCAATTTTTTGGACATATTGGTTTAAAAATAGATGAAACACCTATCTCTATTTATCCTACTTTTGTTAATTACAATAAGCTTATATTAATGGTTGAAGATTATCATTATATTTTATTGATAGGAGCA
>NZ_NFLY01000076.1:0-4999 GCF_002161155.1 Massilimicrobiota sp. An105 | reverse complement strand
CTGCAGAATTCCTTGACAGTCAAAGTGCTTTCCTTTTGACTATTTATGATTTTTTTCCAATCATATTGCATATAGTAAGTACCTCCTTTTTTATTGTACTTACATTTTAAATGAATATCCGCAGTCTTGTTAGTGCCTTTTCATTTGTCGCTTACTCTTTTTCTATAACTGTTTCTAATCAAAAAAAGATGTACATCAATTTTTGCATAATTTAATTACACAACAAAATGTACTTTCTTAATATATATCACATTCTTCTACCTCAATATAACAAAATGATTTTGTAATATTATAGTGCATATGAATAGTTAAGTTATTTATATATACATGCATTGTATTTGTAGTAATATATATCAAATATTAGACAATTCATATATGTGATATATATTATTTTGATTGATTACGTGCTTTTTAGTCAAAATATCTGCATGATATACAAGAACACTGGCAATTTTACCATAATATTCTTATAATAAAATTAGAAATTCTAATGTGATTGCTGAGTAATGAAAAATTTGTAAAACAAAATTAAAAGAAAGGAGGTTGAATCGTTATTTTTTCAATCACTATAATTTCATTTATATAATATTGTATTTTATAAAAAAGGAGGAAAAATAATGAAAGCGTTTAAAAAAATTTTTTTGTCAATGATTTGCTTGGTTATTACCATAGGATGTGCCTTTGCTACAAATGTTTATGCTTTAGAAAAGACATCTTTACAAAATGATGATATTATAGAACCACAGGCAAACAAAAAGGTAATATTTGATTTTGAAGGAATATATGTCAGCGTTGAACATCGAGATGTCGATCTACAATTATATGGATATATTGATGACGTATCAGGTAAATTAATCAATGTAGCAGGAGTACATTGGTATAATAATACTGCTGTTGGATATTATAATAAGGATAGTATGGAAATTGCCGAAACAACTAGAATTGACACATATACGATAAGAGTAAAAATGCTATATACTTATAAAGACATTTTTGGCACTGTTTTAAGTAAACATTATTTTACAGTTACATGTGATTCACCGGGGCCTTCAGGATCCGATCTTGTTTAGGAGGAGGAAATAATTATGAAAAAGAAAAAAATATTTTTATTGATAAGTTTGGGAGGATTAATTTTAGCATCTTCAATAAGTATGACTTTTGCTGCTGTTGATACCAATCCAGTAGAACCTCAGGGTATCAAAGTGGATTACGTAACTCAAAAAGTGTATGATTTTATTTCTTCAAAATACTATCTAAATATAAAATCAAAATTAAGTATTGATGATGTTTCTGGCTATTTGTATGATGTACCGTCAATACAAGTCTCAAGTCGAGGTAATCTTCCATCAAGATATACCACACCAAATGTTTATAGATTTGTAAAACAACGCTCATCATCATATACAGTACATATTGATGCTGAATTATATACAGTCGATACATTTGATAATAATATGAATATATCCGACATTGTAAGTTATAGTGTATCTTCTACTGGTCCACTCTAAAATATAAAGTTCTCAATATATAATTTTTATAAATCCCTTAAAAATTGTATGAAGCCATTATTTTAAATTATGCCTAATAAATTTTTATCAATGTATAATCGATATGAGATTTATTAGGCTTTCTATGATAGAATAAATTATGAGGAGATAATTATGAAGATACTTAAAATTAAAGATTTAACTAAATCTTTTCAGGATAATCAGGATAGAGTGACAGTTTTAAATCATTTGTCATTTGAAATGGAAAAAGGTGAGTTTGTTTCCATTGTTGGTGTTTCAGGTTGTGGAAAGTCAACTTTATTGCATTTGATTGCAGGCATTGATCAGGCTGATTCAGGTGAGATTTTGGTCAACGATCAAAATATCTTTGATTTTAATGAACCTGAACTAGCGAGATACAGACGTCAGGATGTCAGTCTTATTTATCAGTTCTATAATCTATTGCCTATCTTGAATACTGTGGATAATATCATTTTGCCTTTAAAACTTGATCAGCAGGAAGTGGATGAAAAATTACTGGAAGATTTATTGGATAGCTTTCAGTTAAAAGATAAAGCCAAAGCTTTTCCAAGTCAGCTGTCAGGTGGACAGCAACAGAAAGTCGCCATTGCTAGAGCGGTTATGGCTTGTCCTCAGATGATTCTGGCTGATGAGCCAACTGGACATTTGGATCAAGAGAGTGCTGATATGATCATCAAGAAGATATTGGAGATACATGAAAAAAGGGATATTTCCATCATCATGGTCACACATAATATTGAACTTGCAAAAATTGCAGATCGTGTACTTGTTTTAGAAAATGGACAGTTACATGCCTATGAAGAAAAATAGATTTCTCTTGAAAATCACGCTTGCCAATTTAAAGAAAAACAAAGTACACACAATATTTACTGTTATCAGTACAGTTTTATGCATTATCCTGATTTTTGCATTGAGTCATTATTTCTATACATCCATTTATAATGATTATAATTTTGCTGTCAGTTCAAATGGATCATGGCTTTATCAGTATACAGATATGTCCGATGCGCTTGAAACAAAGTTATCGAAAATTGTGACAGTCAAGCAAACAACCGTTGAAGGTCTATATGGTTCATATCAGCTCAATGATGAATATATGATTGAACTGTTGAATTATTCAGATTTTGAACTATGTCCTCAATATATCTATCAGGGACGACATCCTCAAAACGATCAGGAAGCCCTTGTATCCAGACAGTTCATCGAGGAAACTGGTCATCAAATAGGCGATATGCTGTCACTGACCTATCAGGATGCAGATACCCAAGAAACCAAAAACTGTGAACTGGAAATTGTAGGCATCATGCAGTTTAGAGGAACGCGTACTGATACAGGATTAACCATAGACAAAATCATTAGACTGTCGCAAGAACCGACATCAATGTACACTGTCTATGTAGCGACTGAGCAGATGGATGAAGCTACCATGAATAGAGTTGAAGGCTGCCTTTATGGCGATACAACAGGAGCATCATTAAACAACTATGTGGTTGCCAGACAGTATCTAGGGGAACCAGTCTATAATATAGATGCATTTGATATGACCATACTGATTGTCATTGCATTTCTGTTTTTCGTGATGTTTATTACGATATATAATCAGTTCCTTGTGACCTTGAAGCATCGAAAGCATTACTATGGCTTGTTATTGAGTATGGGTGCTAATCATAAGCATCTGAAGATTGTTACAGTTCTGGAATCTTTCTTCTATGCACTTATAGGCATATTCATTGGATTGATTGTTGGCTACTATGCGACAAAGATGCTCTATGACATCACAACTGATATTTATTTAAAGACATCCTTCAATTCATTTCCGGCTCCTTTCATCACGAGTCCAGAGATATGCATCATCATTTCACTGATGATCATTGTCATCATGAATATCTCAACTTTATCTGCCTTAAAAAAGATATACAGGGAAAACATTGTTGATCTTATTAAGGAAAATGTGCAGCATAAAAAAAGACATTCCAAAACTCAGACAATATTATTAAAGTCAAAGAAAACATGGCTGTCTTTAGGCTTAAGGTATCCACGTTTGGAAAAAGGAAAATATTTATCAGTTATCATCACGATGATATTGAGCATCTCCTTCTTCAATATAGCCAGCTACTATTTTAATGTTCAAGATCAGTATAAGGATCAGAAAAACGACAGTGACAATATTAAAGTCATCCTCAAACACTATGATCCAAACAATCCTGACTATGACTATCAGAAAGTCATTGAAAAATTGAATCAATATAATCCTGACAATCGTAATCTTGTTCAAATAGATGGCATTGATCTAGGCGAATTGAGGAATTTTGATAATGATGTTTTTACAGAGGAATACAAAGAGGCTTTTGGAGTACCTGAAAGAGAAAACATCAGCCTATCATTTACTGGTGTGGATGAAACATTATTTAAGGATGTGACAGGACAGGATCAGCCGATATTTCTGAATCGAAAGATAAAGAATAATGGAATCAGAAATGAAGAAGATATTCCTATCTTTAAGGAAGGTGTCATTCCTATTGAGATGATCAATTCCTATATCGTTGAAGATGAGTTCTTCTATGAAAGACAGACTTTAAATATTTATGCAAAAGGCATGTATACGTTTGAAGATTTTGAGATAAGGGATATGAATGAAGATTATCTGTCAGATGATAATCATCTTAGCATAGAAGTCCTTGCGCCTTACGATGTCCTGATTCAATACAATCAGCAGTATCAGCATCTAGAAAACAATCTCATGAATATTGAATATAAAATGTATACTAACCAGCATGAAGAACTCATTGAAATGATAGAAAGTGATAAGGAACTGTCTGATTATATTCTAGCCATTGACAATCCGTTAGAGGAAAGTTCCAAAACATTTCTACAATACTTCGTTGAAATCCTGACTATATTTATCTTCCTTGTCTGTCTGGCAAATCTAGGCATTGTGATTTCTTCTAATATTGTTGAAAGATCTCAGGATTATGCTGTACTAAAATCACTGGGCATCAAATATCAGGATATGAAAAAAATGATCTATACTGAAAATATCCTGCTGTCAGTCATAGCGTTATGTCTATCCATGCCAATTGTGTTTGGTATAGAAGGATGGATGTTCTACTTTAAATTCACTGATTTGCATCGCTTTATTCCTTCCTATCAGGTTTTCCTTTCGATGACTCTGGCATTAATCATCATGAGTATTTTAATATCAGAAATCATTTTAAGGACAATCAATAAGGATTCGGTTATATCATCAGTAGACAAATCCATGTATTGATTGAACGCTTATAGATGATGAAAGTATTCTCATATATGAAAAACAACGTAAGCGACAAATGAAAAGGCACTAACAAGACTGCAGATATTCATTTAAAATGTAAGTACAATAAAAAAGGAGGTACTTACTATATGCAATATGATTGGAAAAAAATCATAAATAGTCAAAAGGAAAGCACTTTGACTGTCAAGGAATTCTGCAG
>NZ_NFLY01000075.1:0-5108 GCF_002161155.1 Massilimicrobiota sp. An105 | reverse complement strand
CCTATAATATAAAAGGTGGTGCAGTTGCGTATATTCAATAATATCATCTCAGTGGTGTAGTTGTTGAAATTGGTGGTGCACTTTATGCTATTGATGGTGCAGTTCATTGCAAATAATCACAATATTTGGTTTTGCATATGCGTTCACATTTTTCATATAATTCTTTATTGATAAATCATCAGGCATATTTGATTTGTTATTAATATTATAATTTATTAAGAACATTTTAGTAACTTCTAAAATATCATTGTATTCTCCATCACAATATTTAAGAACTCTTTTTAGTAATGTAGGAAATAATCTAGAAATAGTATTAGAATCTGCCCCTGCTAAATCCCTTCTAATGAAATATACTGTAATTAAATTAATAATTTCAATTGTAGTTTTTTCGTCAATATTATTATTTCTTTCTAATTCAAGAACTTCTATTAAAAAAGAAGTTGGAGTAAATATATTTAACTCTCTAAATTCTAAAATTTCTTCATTCGTAATGTGATTATAAAGATAAAGTTTTCCAAAATTATCAGCATAATTATATATATCTGTTAACTTCTCTTCTATGCTATTTGTTTTATCATACCAATAGTCTTTAAATTCTCTGTATATATCTTTTTTATTACATAATGAAAATTTTTTTGTTGCTAAATAATGTCTAAAAAATTCTTCCATTTTAGTAGTATTATCAAAAATCATTTCTATTGGTTTCCAATAATGTTCATGTATTATATCTTGTGTATCACTATCTAAATCCATTAATATAAAGTTTCTTATTAAATCAGTAGCTGTTAATGGCACTCCTGATGCATTAATACTTTCAAAAACTTGTTGTGCATTATCGCTATCTTCTATTGGAATAACAACTAAATTTAATTTTATAAATGTTGATAATACACTATCATAACCGTATTGATCTAATAGAGTTCTAAAGTATTTTTTTATATAATAAAAATTTCTATAAACTCTACTTTGACCATATATTGATTTATATTGTTCACTTTGCAATTTTTTGTATTTTCCCGCTGCGATTACACTATATACATCATCATCAGAAACTAAAGGTTTTAATTTCATTTTAAATTTTTCATCTACACCATCATTAGTAATTTTTGCATCTATTTGTTTAATAATGTTTTCTTTACCATCTTCTTCTGCTAATGCTCTAACAGCGTGAAGCATTAAAAAAAATGTTGTTAAACGTTGTTGACCATCTATAATAATATGTTCTTTAAAATCAAATCCCTTTACTTTAGAAAGATACATAATTATACCAATAAAATGATTCTTATTAGTATTGATTAATGATTTAAAATCATCTAATAATTTTTTTACTTCTTTTTTTTCGTCCCATGTATAGTTTCTTTGATATACAGGTATTACGAATTGTATACCTATAGTTGAAATATAATTTAAAATATTTGTTCTTTTAGGTTGCTCTGTCATCTTTTATGCTCCTCATACCATATTTTATATTAACTTTATAAATATTTGTGTATTCCTCTGAATGTAGTACATTAGTTATAATTTATTCGAATAATTATTTTAATAGATAAGAAAATTATACTTTTTAATTAACTTCACATCCATTTTTTATTCACTAATGTTTCCTTATGTTTAACATTTCTTACATATCATTTAGTTACCAAATGAATATCCACAATCTTGTATTCTCTCGTATCAAATAATACATAAGTAATTTGCGTTTTAACGCAATCTGTTTCAAAGGATTTAAGCGCCTTAAAAATAGTTACTTCTTTTTCATCGTTAGCGTTAAATAAGATATTCATTCCCATGTATTTTTTATCAATAGATATCATAGTTGTAAATATTTGGGTGAAGAATCCTATTTGGTATTCTCGCCAATCAATGTATTTTGTATCTAATTGATATCTATCAATATAATCAATCAATAATACATATTTAGAATCTTTTTTCTTGCTTATTTCTCCAATAAATTGCCTATCACCTATATCATCTACGTATTCAACATTAAAAACATGATCAATATTCCATCCTTCCAAATACATATAAGAAAAATAAGCAAAAGTGAGTCTCATTGCTTTTTTTGATCTTTCGTCAGTGTCTTCAACAATATCACCGAATAAAATTCTACTTAATACTTTGCATGGATGTGCATTTTCATATTCTGCTATTGCATTTAGCAATTTAGAATTTGGGATTTTTGTTGATCCACTTTCAATTTTTTTTATGGTATTTAAAGACACATTTAAAGCATTTGCTAATTGTGCTTGTGTAATTTTATCTCTATCTCTCATCATTTTCATATAGTCTTTAAAGTACATAATAATTTCTCCTAACATAAAATAGTATAAAAATATCCATAATGATATTGCATATAAGTATACCTTGTGATATATTATAATTAAGGTATACTTATAGTTGATAATCTTATACTATATTATTATACCTTATCGAGGAGGTGAAGTAAATGAGATATAAGTGAAAAAAAGACTATCTAGTCCATCGCCAAACTTTCTAGATAGTCGTCTACGAAAAGAGACATATTTTATAATGCTCTTTCTAGAGAATTATATCAAATAATATGTCTCCTTTCAAATTTATTTTAAGAGAGGAGTTTTTATATGCCAATAACTCAAAAAGAATTATTAGAAAAAGAATTTAAATCAGAAGGTGTAAACCTTTTTGGTGGGTTGCTTAATCCTGGTTTGTATGTTTTAGCTGGAACAAGCAAAGTAGGAAAATCAATGGTTGCAACAACAATGGCAAATTGTGTAGCACAAGGTATTGATTTTTTTGGTAAATCTATGCCTAAAGGCAAAGTTATTTATTTTGATAATGATAATTATGATTTTGAAACAAAGAATCGAATTATTTCGTTAAATCTTTCAGGAACAAATGAAATTCTGTATGAGTTCAATGATTCTAAATCTATATATGATATAAATGAAAGATTAAATCAAATAGTTGATATGGAAAAATATAAACTTATTATTATTGATTCGTATGTTGGATTGGATGAAGTTATCTCTTCTAATGATAGTTATTATGAAGTTTATCCTATTTTAAAGGAATTAAGAGATATTGTTGTTAAGAAAAATCTAATATGTATTCTTATTCATCATACAAAGAAAAATAAAGAAAGAATAGATCAGGATAATCTCATAGGCTCAAAAGCACTTTCTGGAGCTACGACAGGAACGTTGTTACTTTCCGTAAGAAATGAATTTGATACACATGGAGAATTGAAACTCATATTAAGAAGTAATAAATCTATAATTAAGATCAAAAAAGATAAAAAAAATATTAATTGGATATTAGATACTGATGAACATTCAATAACTGAAGAAATACCAAAAAATATTCTTCTGTTGATTAATACAGTAGTAAGTTTAGAGAAACATGAACTTGTAGGAACTTGTCAAGAGATTGTTCAAAAGACAAAGATGGAACTTAATCCTAATTATCTTACAAAGTATCTAAAACAAAATAAACCTTATTTAGATGAAAATCATATCACTTTTATTAACGATAGAAATGGCCAAAAAAGAATAATTAAAATAGTCTATCATGAAAACGATAAAATGACAGGATGACAGATGAAATCCCTATAGAAATCAACTGTCACACTGTCACAAAACAAGAACATTGAAAATTTAATATAAAGCCTATCGGCAATCTTTAAAAAGAGAGACCAAAAAATTGGTCTAGCAAGTTTCCAAAAAGCTAAAGCATTTTGGAAACTTGCCCTGCCGGGAGCTTTTTGAAAGGATGAAAAGTATGGCACATGCACAAAAAGTCAAACGTACAGGTGTCATCGGCTTGGTCATTCACTGTGAGCGTAGAGAAGGGTGCGAACTTTCAAACAAAGATATAGATATGAGTCGTACGCATCTCAACTATAATCTTGCTGAGACAATTCAGCCGATGAAGCCTGAAATATTCATAAAGAAAAGAATAGATGAAGTTAAACATATCAAACGTGATGATATTGTTTATCTTGTTGATTGGATAGTAACTTTACCAAAAGATGTACTTGCTGATGATCAAGAAAGATTCTTTGAATACACATATGATTTTCTAAGAGACAAATATGGTATTCAAAACATTGTAAGTGCATGGGTACACAATGATGAAGCAACACCACACATTCATTTCTCATTTATACCAGTTGTAGAAATTGATGGAATTGAGAGGTTGAAATGTAAGGACATTTTGACAAAGAAAGAACTCAAGCGATTTCATCCTGATTTAGGAGCTTATCTTGAAAATAGGTTGGGTTATATGCCAGCTATCCAAAACGATGCCACAATCAACGGAAATTGCACAATAAAAGAACTCAAAAATCAAGAAGATTTGAGTTTAAAGAAAAGTTTAAAGAATGTTTATGATCATATTGAAGCAAGTAAGAATATCATTGTAGAATCGAATAAGATTAATTATGAAACTACAAATATTTTTGAAAAAACAAAGTCTTTAAAGAAAAGTCATCAGGTTATTGATGAATTAAAAAATACAAATAAACAATTACAATCTGATGTTCGAACTTTATCTCATTTAACACTAACACAAAAGAAAGAAATTGATTCATATAGACAGATGCCTTTAGCAAAGCAATTAAAAGAAAAAAATCAAGTAATCAATAATTTGTATGATTCTATTTTCTCGTTAGAAAAACAGATTAAAGATCAAGAATATGATTTTTCTTGCTTAAGAAATAATTATGATAGATTAGAGAATAAAACAGAAAAACTCAAAAATCAAATATTTATTCACGAATCTTTTCTTTCTCTTATTGGTTTAGATAAAGTATTTAATGAATTTAAAAGAATATTTACTAGAAATGATTATTCTATAAATATTGATATTCTCAAAGATATATGTTTTAAAACCATTAAAAAATCAGCAATGATGTTCAAAACATTAAAAGAACGCATTAACTTTTTAAGTCAACAAAATATATCAAATAAAGATGTTTTTCTAAAAAAAGAACAACATTCATATAAAGATATTTATGAAATAGGCGAAGTCTAGAAGACCTCGCCCCTTCCCGAACCGTACGGGCACCTTTCAATGCATACGGCTCTCCATTTCTAAATGAGTTTTCGTTTTGTCATTTGATTGTATTCTAA
>NZ_NFLY01000074.1:0-5238 GCF_002161155.1 Massilimicrobiota sp. An105 | reverse complement strand
TCATCAAAAATCAAGGGGTATTTGTACGCTTTTTTAGCGTTTTCAAACACAAAAAGGATATGATTAGATACTAAATTGGCTAAACATATCCTTTTACCATTTTAAATTGACGACATTGGGAAGAAACATTATTCTTTCTCTTTTTTGATACTTTGTAAAAATGCATTCAAACTTTTATTTTGAGAGTTTTTATGCCAAATCAGATAAATATGGAATTGTTGAGAAAAGTCTTTTAAAGGTAAAAAGCAAAGATATTTTTGATAAGCATAATAATCTTCAACAAATTGGGCTAAGATAGCAGTATCCTGACTAATAGCTAAATGCATGAAAAGAGTATCTAAATCATGGCTTTTAAAATCAGGATGACTTGTATCCATAATCACATGTGTTTGATTTTTTATATCAAAATAGTCTAAAGAAGGATATGAAGATAAAATATGATTTTTATTCATAGCAACAACAAATGGATAAGAATAAATATGGAGATAATCAAACTGATCTTCAAAAGGAATAGGATCATGACCAACTCTAGCAGTAAATACACAATCGACTTTATGATTTTTTAACAGCTCTTCAATTTCTTGTCTAGAATCACGATAAAGCTGAATATCCATATGTTTATTGTGTTGATAAAAGTTCTGAATATTTTTAATCATAATGCAATGTTCAATACCTTTTAAATATCCAATTCTTAATTGACCAAAATTTTCATGATGTAAATATTGAATCATTTGATAACATTCTTGATTTGCTTCCAAGACTTTAAGAGCACTTTTTAAAAAGATTTTTCCTTGTTGAGTTAACTGAACATGCTTTTTGTTTCTTATAAACAAATGAAAACCAAGTGTTTCTTCTAAATGTTTAATATGATTACTAACAGCTGTTTGAGAAATAAATATTTTGTAAAGTTTAAAGTTTTAGAAACTTCGACAAAGCATTTTAATTGTTGAATATTCATAGAAAAACTCCTTTATTATAACTTTTAGTTATTATATTATATCGTTTTTATATGAGACAATTATAATAAATTGATTAAAATAAGTATAAATTGAAGGAGTTAGATTATGAAAAAAATCATTATTTATATTATTGGTTTAAATTTTTTAGCATTAGGAATTGTATTGAATATTTCTACAGGACTGGGAGTTGCTGCTTTATAGATTTTAAGTATTGAAAACCCCATCTGCTCTGCGGTGGGGATGAAAATGCTTTTTTTCTTTTTCTAAAAATTGTGTCTTACAACACCATGTCTATATAGAACAGCATTTCAATGATATAATATAGAGAGACTATAACAGGAGGCGCTATCATGGACAAAGCATATAGATACAGGATATATCCAAACAAATCACAGAAGATTCTGCTTGCCAGGACTTTTGGCTGCGTACGCTTTGTATACAATCATTTTCTAAATAAAAAGCAGAAGCTCTATGAATCTGATGGGACGAATCTATCCTATAATGACATGGCGCATGAAGTTGTTGACATGAAGCACACTCCTGAGTATGCATGGCTAAGCGAAGTGGATGCAACGGCTCTTCAGTCATCACTAAGAAACCTGGATAGAGCCTATACCAATTTCTTCAGGAAGAATGCCATGTATCCTCGATTCAAGTCAAGAAGGACGCATTGTTTCTCATATACAAGCAAAAACAATAGCAATTCCATCAAGTTCAATAATGGGTATATTACACTGCCTAAGATTGGTATTGTTAAATCAAAGAACAAATGCATCCCACAGGGAAGAATCGTCAATGCCACTGTCACCCAGGAATCATCAGGCAGATATTATGTATCCTTGTGCTGCAAAGATGTTGATGTGGAACAGTATCCAAATAGCAACAAGTCTACAGGCATTGACATGGGCATTTCTCACTTCTGCACATTTGACGATGGAGTGAAGATAGATAACCCTAAGTATCTTGCCAAGTCTCTAAAAAAACTTGCCAGACTCCAGAAACAGCTTTCTCGAAAGCCAAGAGGAAGCCATAACTGGGATAAGGCACGTATCAGAGTGGCAAGAATGCATGAGCACATCTATAACCAGAGAAACGATTTTCTCCATAAGCTGTCAACTGACATCGTCAAGCAGAATAGTATCATCTGCATAGAGGATTTGGACATCCAGTCCATGCAGAATAATCAGCATATTGCAAGAGATGTTGCCGATGTATCATGGAGCAGATTTATGAGTATGCTTGAATACAAGTCTGCATGGCATGGAAGAACTGTTGTCAAGATAGACAGATACTTTGCCAGCTCACAGACATGTCATGAATGTGGATATAAGAACACTGATGTCAAGAACCTCAATATCAGAAGATGGACGTGTCCTGAATGTGGCACTGTTCATGACAGGGATGTGAATGCTGCCATCAACATATTAAGAGAAGGGCAAAGACTTCTTCTCTTGCAGTAGATATATATTGAAATACTAGGGCAGGAACTGTCCGAAGTCACGCCTGTGGAGATGGATACTATGAAGTCTTTGAAGCAGGAAACCTCGTTGCTCTGCGGCGAGGTAGTTCATCAAGTTCCATTTATACAACAAGTCAAATATTTCATATATCATTAGGAACAGCCTCTATTATCTGGTATATAGTGTTTGTTGGAATACAATGTTTATTATCAAAGAAAATAACTAAGGAATACCTTTTAGAAATACCGTTATCTTTTGTATTTGGTTATCTTAATGATTTTTATGATTATATCATTCATATAACACCATCATCTTTTATACATTCACTGTTACTATTATGTATCGCTTTACTTTGTATTTCTTTAGGCGTTTATTTGACAAGTGAAACAAACTTTGTATTGAATCCAGGCGATGGCATTGTGAAAACAATAAGTGAAGTTTTCCATTATCCTTTCTATAATGTCAAAAATATGTTTGATATTTCTATGATTTTATGTTCGCTTGTTTTAAGTTGGATAACACATAATCCTATTATGGGAATAGGTATAGGAACTATCATTTCAGCAGTTATGATTGGTAGACTTATTAAGGTCTGGCAATATCTTCTTCAAAAAAGATTATTTATTCAGGTATAAAGTTTTTATATGTGTTCATAATTCACATATGAGGTGATAAACAATATGAACAATATAAAAAAAATCGTTTTTATTATACTTGTATGCATGTTATGTGTCAGTGTTGAAGCAAAAAGTGACGTTCCTAAATATAAAATTATATCTAACAGTTATCAACAAACTGATATTCAAGACATGTATGATATAAAAAATCAATTACTAACAGATTATAAAGAATGGGTCAAAGGGGTTGATAATCCAGATCAGGCTTTAGCTGATCACCAGAGTAATTATCAGGCAACCTTTAAACAGGGTGTTTATACTATTGTTTTAGGAAAAGGAAAAGGAAAAACTTTAACAGGAGATTTAAAGGTCAATTATTGTGAAACAACTGAAGATATAGAAACAAAATCCTTGATATGGGATTGGCTATTTTGATATGAAACAATATGTTTCATATTTTTTTATTCTTTTAAAAAAATAAGAGAATAAGCAAATATTATAGGATTAAGGGTAAAATTAATGAATTATTTTATTTCGTTATCAAAAAGTGATATGATATATATCATAAGGAGGATTGTTTCATGAAACAGTTAAAACAACCAGACAATAAAATAATGATTTATCCGATCTATCACCATCAAAGTGTCTTGAATGATATATGTGATACCTTAGGATATGATATCAACACAATCATTAATAAAGACTTCAATCAATCCACAAAAGTCTATACACTTGGAAAATATGATTTCCCTTATATTCTTTTTGTTGGTCTTGGTGATGTCAGTGAACTAACGACAGCCAAACTTAGAAAGTTAGTTTTGAATATCTCAAAAAATATTAACGAGCCTGTTCAGCTGATGACTGATCATCTTGATGAAGGTATTGACAAGCATGCCTTTGTCAGAATATGGGTAGAATCACATATCATTGCCCAGTATCAGGAATGCAAGATTGGACATGATGCGAAAATGATAACTGATTTGGATATTGTATCATCAGGATATGTTGAAAAGGATATTGAAACAGGAAGAATCTATGGAGAAGGCATCAACTATGCCAGAAGACTTGCCGATACACCATCCAATCTGATGACACCGGAAGACATGGTCAAAGAAGCTGTCGAACTGGCAAAGGCGTATAACATTGAATATACAATACTCAACAAGAGTGCCTTAGAGGAAATGAAAGCAGGAGGCATTCTGTCCGTCAATCAGGGAAGTCATATACCAGCCTACATGATTGTATTGAAGTATACGCATAATGGAAATGCACCACATAAAGCCGTGATAGGAAAAGGAATTACATTTGATTCAGGAGGATACAACCTGAAATCAAACAGCTATGGCATGAAGTATGACATGTGTGGAGGAGCAGATGTTTTAGGAATCATGAAGATTCTTGCTGGTATCCAAGCCAAGACAAATGTTTATGGAATCATTCCAGTGACAGAGAATTTGGTGAATGGAAAAGCCTATAAACCACAGGATGTCATCACAACACTATCAGGAAAGACAGTCGAGGTCGTAAGCACAGATGCAGAAGGACGACTGATCTTATGTGATGCTATCACGTATGCACAAAGACTAGGAGCTAGTCATCTTATTGATTTAGCGACTCTTACAGGAGCATGCGTAGCTGCTTTAGGAGATGTTTATACAGGTGTTTTCGCTAATGATGATGCCTATTATCAAGAATTTGAACAAGCCATGAAAGCAGCTGATGAAAAGGGATGGCGTTTACCAATGGATGATGAATATTTTGCAAAAATTAAATCAAATAGCGCAGATTTCAAAAATTCTATGGGAAAACCTGGTGCAGGAGCAAGCATTGCGGCTAATTTCTTGAATGCTTTTGTAGAAGAAGGTACAAAATGGATTCACCTAGATATTGCAGGAACAGCGGACAATGATGGTACTGGTGCAACAGGAGCCATGATTAGATCAGTTGTTAATATGTTTAGTAAATAAAAACCGAGATTTTTCTCGGTTTTTTAAATATTCTTTTGTTGTATGTAGTTAGAATATTCTATGCATATCATATCAGCAATCATAGTCAGCGCATAAGGGTGACTAGAATAATCTTTTCCAATGTCGTCAATTTAAAATGGTAAAAGGATATGTTTAGCCAATTTAGTATCTAATCATATCCTTTTTGTGTTTGAAAACGCTAAAAAAGCGTACAAATACCCCTTGATTTTTGATG
>NZ_NFLY01000073.1:0-5635 GCF_002161155.1 Massilimicrobiota sp. An105 | reverse complement strand
AACGAAACTATTATCTTAAAAAGAGAGTGTAGAAGCAAGGAAATTTTTAAACAATTGAGATATCTCAATTGTTTAAAAAAGGAAATCCTTAATTCAAACTTCTATACATATTATACGAGAGGTGGTATGCATGAGAAAATGTCCAAGATGTCATAAAGAAATGAAAGAAGATTGTTATATTAAAGATACTGCACAACCTATTAGCGACTTTACAATCATCGAAAAAAATGAAAACCTGAAGAAAAAGGAATATGCTTTAAAAGCGGCATTATGTAAATCTTGTGGATATGTTGAATTATATGTAGACATCAATGAGGATTAAGTCCTCTTTTTCTTTACTTTTTTATTTTTTTATATGAAAAAGCATGTTATAATGCTTTCACGAAGGAAGTGATTACGATGTGTGGAATAGTTGGATTCGCACCTGTTAATGAAAATGCAAGTCAAGTACTAAAAAAGATGATGGATCGTATTGCTCATAGAGGGCCTGATGGTGAAGGGCAGTTCATTGATGATTATGTAGCTTTAGGACATCGTCGTTTATCTATTATAGATTTAGCTGGTGGTCAGCAACCTATGAAATCTGATCATTTGGTCGTTGTCTTTAATGGAGAAATATATAATTATCTAGAATTAAAAAAAGATTTAGAAGCCAAAGGGCATGTTTTTCAAACTCATAGTGATACAGAAGTTATTTTACATGGTTTTCAAGAATATCGTTATGATGTTGTGAATTATTTAAGAGGGATGTTTGCTTTTGCATTATATGATACTGAGACACATGAGTTATTCTGTGCCAGAGATCATTTTGGAATTAAACCTTTCTATTATTATGATGATCCTGCTCATTTCTTATTTGCAAGTGAAATCAAAGGTTTCTTAGATCATCCTGATTTTAAAAAAGAATTAAATACTGAAGTCTTAGATATTTATTTAAAAATGAATTATGTAGCTGGTGAAAAGACTTTCTTTAAAAATGTTAAACAATTGTTACCAGGACATTATCTTATTTATAAGGATCAAAAGATTCAAATTAAACGTTATTATCATATTGAATTCAAAGATCAATATAAAACTGATCAGGAAATGATTCAAGCTATTGATCAAATCATGAAAGATTCTATCCAACATCATTTGATTGCTGATGTTGAAGTTGGATCATTCTTAAGCAGTGGGATTGATTCATCATATCTTGTTTCATTAGCGAGACCTCAACATACTTATACAGTTGGATATAATGATGAAAGATATAATGAAATTAACTACGCTAAAGATTTAACACAACAACTAGGTATTGAAAACAAAAGCAAAATTATTACTAAAGAAGAATATTTGGAAGTCTTACCAAAGATTATGTATCATTTAGATGAACCAACTGCCGATCCAGCTGCAGTCGCTTTATATTTTGTTAGTCAACTTGCCAGTCAGGATGTCAAAGTTGTTTTATCTGGTGAAGGTGCTGATGAATTTTTTGGTGGTTATAATACTTATCGTGGAGATATTGATAGTGGATTGTATGGAAAAATTCCTTTCTTCATTCGTCATGCTATTGCATCTATATGTAAACATCTACCCACATTTAAAGGTATTCCTTTCTTAATTAGAAATGGAGAGCGTATTGAAGATTATTATGTAGGTGTTAATCCTGTTTTCTCTGATAATGATTGTAAACATTTATTAAAAGATACAAGTCATTTACATAGTCATAAAGATATTATTGGAAATGTCTTTGATCGTGTTCAAAAAGCAACAAATATTCAAAAAAGACAAGCTTTTGATTTACAAACTTGGTTTATTAAAGACATCTTGCAAAAAGGTGATAAAATGACAATGGCTCATTCTATTGAAAGTCGTGTTCCTTTTACAGATAAAGAAGTTTTCCAAGTCGCAAGTCAATTAAAAGATAATCAAAAAGTCACAAAAGAAAATACAAAAGTCTTATTAAGACAAGCTGCTAAAAAAGTTATTCCTAATGAAGCTTACAAGAAAAAGAAATTAGGTTTCCCTGTTCCACTTAGAGAATGGATGCGTGAAGATGATCTTTATCAAAAAGTTTATGATGGTTTACAGACACCTATTATTAAACAATTGTTTGATGATCAAAAACTATTATCTATGTTAGAAGACCATAAAAATCATAAACATGACTATTATAAAAAAATCTGGACTGTCTATTGCTTCTCATTATGGCATCAGGTTTTCTTTGCAGAAGAATATGAACACTAAGTTAAATATCTTAGTGTTTTTTTGTTATAGTTATGAAGAAAGAAAAACTCAAATCTTAGTTGATGCTAATGGAAAGGTTACTTTATCGCTTCATTAGCACTTATTAGTGTAGGAATTCTTGTTGTTAATAAAAAAGAAAATCATTATAGTCATATGTAATGAAAAAGCTGATTGAGTAAGTCACAATGAACGACTTATTCATATCAGCTTTTTTTATACATCACTAAGTTTAATGATTGTGGACATACTTGAAAATAATAACTGTCTGCTTTATATTCTTCACCATCAATATTACAGCTATGGCGACAGTAAACTGTTGCTTCTTTCACTTTATAATAATGGACTTCATGTCGTTTATGTAATTGATGTGATAAAAGATAAGTGACTAGATAAGGTATTTTGATCTTTGGTACACGATCAACAACACAGATATCCATATAACCATCCTGAATTTGAGCTTGAGGTGTGATTTGAAAACCACCACCATAATATTGTGCATTATTTAATGTACAGAGAATTGTCTGATTATCATAAAGACATTTTCCATCCGATACAATCTTTACATGATGATTATCATAACGAAATACTTGTTTAAAAATAGATATAATATAACTCTGTGATTCAGGTACAAATGGAATATCTGGAATATCATGGACTTTATTCGCAATCATACTATCTAATCCAAAACATGCTGCATTAAGATAATATCTGTCATTGATTTGAATGGTATCAACTTTTTGGCTTTCTTGCTTTAATGATTGAATTAATAGTTGACGGATATCCTTTTCTTTTGTAAGTGTACGACAAAAATCATTCCCCGTTCCAAAAGGTAAAATAACGAGCTCATGTTCACTATGTACTAACGCCTGCAACAAGCCATTGATTGTTCCATCTCCACCAACTGCATAAAATCTTGATGGTTCTAAACAATTTTGAATGTATTTTTGACTATCTTGCATTGATGTTGTATAAACAATTTCATATACATATTCCTGCATGATATCATGAATCATGCCTTCTAAATCATGATGACGCTTTGTATCATGCATCATAAAAATATGTTTCATTTTTCCCACTCCTATAGACAATGTGTTATATATCTTTGAAAGCTCCCTTTTTGTATCATAGCTTGATCTTTCATATGATATCCTATATTTATTAATTCTTTTTGCATTGGAACGTGTGAAATTAAAACCAGCTCTGCTGCAATATCTCTGGTCTTTTCTAAAAGTTCGCATTGTTGCTGATATGTAAATGGACTATATACACCATAAGGAATATCTAAAATACAGACATCATATGTTTTCTTTAATGTTCTCATATCACATCTTTGAATCAATAATGGATCATACCCATAATGTTCTAAGTTCAATCTTGCCTGATAAGCCACATATTTATTGATATCATAACCAACAATATGAGCATTCATGCTCAATCCTTCTAAAACAACAGTTCCTACTCCACAACATGGATCAACAATCGTTTTAGATAAATCATTTCCTAAAGCAATATTAACAACTGCTCTGGCATCTCTTAAGGCTAATGAATGTGAATATGAATAAGGTTTATCATTATGTTGATTCCAGTTCATATCATTTTGATAAATACCAAAATACCATATTTCATGAATTTTTGTAATCGCAAAGATTGTTTGAGGATGATGCATATTCACTGAACCAGCAATAGGCAAGGCAATCTGCTTACATTTATCAATTGATTCCTGATATGGCACATGTGTGATTTCGTTTTTTAAATAGATGACTTTAAAATCATAATAACAATAATTCTGTTGTTCAATAAAATTGACTATTTCATCAAAACAGGCACTTTCATATAAAATATTTAATTTTCCCCTGATATAAGCACTTCTGGAATAATCAAAATCCTGATTCGTTATATAATATTTTGTTTGCATATCTTCATGAAAAATATGTCTAAATTCCATTTCACATAAGTTCTGTTCATGTGGCGAATAATTATAAATATATAAATATTTCAGCTTGTTTCCCTCATTTCTTACATTTTTGTTATCTTGATTATTTATAGTATACATAAATTTAGAAATGTTGTAAAATAGAGATACGTTTGGGAGGTGTTTTTTATTTTTGGGATTCAGTATTTAAAAACACATTTTACACATCATCAAAGATATATCATTGTTGCTGTTTTTTCAATGTTTTTACCTTTTTATATGTGTGGAGGGATTTTAATATTTTTAACACTTCGTTTATTATGGAAAGGGGAAATACAGGAAGCTTATAGACAAATACCTAAAAGTCGTTTTATTATTTATTTTAGTTTATTAAGTGCTATTGTTTCTCTGTTTTATCAAAACTATTATGGTTTTGTTTGTAGCATTGGTATTTTAGTGATTTTATCTTTTGTTTTATATTATCGTATTCATATTGATTCACGATTATTTGAATATATAACAAACTGTATTATTGTTTTAAGTATTTTTGCAGCTTTATATGGTTTAATTGAATATATTGGTATTTTGAATTCTTACAATATTGATCAGTTTGAAATCATGATATTCAATCGTCCTCAAGATCGTATTAATTCCGTTTTCTTTAATGCTAATTACTATGCTATGATGATTGAATTCTTTGTTTGTTTAACTTTCTATAAAATATTAAAAATTAAAGATATAAAATTAGAATGGAAAAAATTTATTTATTATGTCGCAGTCATTGGATTAAATCTTTTTGTTTTATTATTAACTGCCTGTCGAACTGCATGGCCTGCATTAGCTGGTGGCATTTTAATTATGTTGATTGTAGACAAGCATCATAAAACATGTGCATGCATATTAGCTCTTGTTATTGTGGCTTGTATTTATTTCCTATTAAATCCATCAAAATTCCCACGTGTTGATAATATTGTTGCTTATTTCATGACACGTGCTGGTATCTGGGAAGTTGCTATTCAAAATATTATAACACATCCTTTGTTTGGTGAAGGCCCTATGACTTATATGCATATCTATCCATTATATCATGGTCATCCAACCGAACATGCTCATAGTATTTATTTGGATCCATTGCTTTGTTTTGGAATTGTTGGACTATTAACTATTGCTCCATATATTTATTCTAATATTCAAAGATTATATCGTTTATGGAAATTAAAAGTTGATAAGACATTGGTTGCATTGATTGTATCCTTTACAGTGATGATCTTTATTCACGGGATATTAGATTATACTATTTTCTTTGTTCAGACTGGATTTTTATACCTTTTAATTGCCAGCTCTTTTGATGTTCATAAACATGCTTTAAAAGCTTATGAAAGGGGCTGTAACGAAATAACTTTTTAAAGAGTTGATTTTGTTTCAGCTCTTTTCTTTTTCTGTTTTTAGGCAATAAAAAAACATCTTTTCTCTTCTTCTGATTTCAAGATGTAATAT
>NZ_NFLY01000072.1:0-6030 GCF_002161155.1 Massilimicrobiota sp. An105 | reverse complement strand
AACAACTACACCACTGAGATGATATTATTGAATATACGCAACTGCACCACCTTTTATATTATAGGTGGTCTTTTTTATATTATTATAATGTTGGAGACTTTGTCTCTAATATTATATGAAAGGAGCTTTTATTATGGCTGTAAAATTCAATTTGAGACTATGTTTACAATTGATTGATCGAGGCATATCCCTCAATACGATATCCAAACAATATCATATTAGTAAACATACCTCATCCAAAACAAAACATAGAATGGAGGTGCTTCAATTCGATATCAGTACTATTGATCAGTACTCAGATGATGAGCTGGGTAAATTATTTTTCCCTGAAATGTACGAATCTGAAAACATTTATTTAGCAGTGGATTATGACTATGTTCATAAAGAATTGTCTAAGCCTGGTGTTAACTTAAAACTATTATGGAAAGAATATTGCTTGAGTGCTAAGGATGGTAAATATCCAGTAAGTTACTCAAAATATTGTAGAGGTTATGCTCAACATGTCGAAAGACACAACTATACCAACCACATTGAACACAAACCCGGGATTCGTACAGAAATTGATTGGTCCGGGCCTACAATGCATTACATGGTTCCTTCTACTGGTGAATTGGTTAAAGTTTATCTGTTTGTCGCAACTTTACCATTTTCTCAATATTCTTATGTGGAACCTACCAAGGATATGAAAATGAATACATGGATTAACTGTAATAAACATATGTTTGAATACTTCGGTGGTTCAACAGTCAGAATTGTATGTGACAATCTTAAAACAGGTGTTGTCAGTCATCCTAAAGAAGGAGAAATCATTCTCACAGATATGTATTCTGATTTTGGAAATCATTATATGACAGCTATTATGCCTGCACAAGTCAGAAAACCTAAGCAGAAAGCGAGTGTCGAAGGTACCGTTGGCAAAATAGCTACAACCATTATTGCATCATTAAGAAATGTAGAGTTTCATTCATTCGAAGAACTTTATCAAGCAGTAAGAGAAAAGCTTGATGAGTTTAATACTACTCCATTCCAGAAAAGAGATGGAAGCAGAAAAGAAATATTTGAAGCTGTTGAAAAGCAGGCACTTAAACCACTTCCTGAAATACCTTTTGAAGTATGTCATTGGTTTTATTCCAGAAAAGTACAAGTCAATTGCCATATCACCTATCAAAAAAACTGGTATTCAGTTCCTTATGAATATGTAGGCAAATCCGTTGATCTAAAAGTGTCAGAAACAACATTGACTATCTATTATCAAAACAAGCGAATCAACATCCACAAGCTGTTTCCTGCCTATATAAAGAATAAATATTCTACCTATGAACAGGATATGCCTGAATCAGTGAAAGTAAGTGAGTGGGATGATGTGCGTATAAAAAAATGGGCGAGCAAAATCGGACCCTACACAAGAAAGGTTGTAGAGATTATATTTGAAAGATGTAAAGTTAAGGAACAGGGTTATAACCCTGCAATGAGTGTATTACATCTAAGTGATAAATATTCAAATGAAAGACTTGAATTATCCTGCCAGATAGCTTTAAGTAAATATCCATCACCTAGATATAAACATCTTAATGCCATTCTATCTAACAATCAAGATAAACTAGGAAAACAAGGAAATGCATCTGAAGAAAGAAAAACGACAGGACACCTGAGAGGTGCAGAGTTCTACGGAGGCAAATCAAAATGATAGATAATGAAACTGTAAGAAAAGCATCAGAAATTGGGATTATAGATGTTGTAGATGCCATTAAATTGATTGAAACAAATCCTGCTTATATTACTTTGACATTTGATGAAAAAATAAATATGGTCATCGACTTTGTTTATCAGCAAAGATATAACGAAACGGTAAGAAGATTAAAGAAATCGGCTAAATTACGCTATGTAGATGCAGATCTAAGAGATATTCACTATACTGACAATCGAAGCATTACACATCAGCTGATTAGCTCACTGGCTACATGTAATTATATTACATTAAAAACCAACATCATTATTCATGGACCATGTGGTACAGGGAAAACATGGCTCTCATGTGCATTAGCAAATGAAGCGGCAAAACAAAAATATAAAATATTTTACATTAGAATGCCTGAGCTATTAGAAAAGTATAATGAACTGAGGAATATGGGTAAAAGTCTATCACAAGTAGTTAAGAAATACGCAAAATACGATCTGCTTGTATTAGATGAATGGTTAATGTATGAAATGACTGATAAAGAAAAACAGTTTATATCTGAGCTTATGGAGGTAAGACATGATAAATGTTCAACAATTTTCTGCAGTCAGTATCCATCAGGAGACTGGTATGATAAATTGCATAAATCGACATTAACAGAGGCATTGCTTGATAGAATCATTCATAATAGAATAGATGTGTATATGGGTAATGAAAACTTTAGAATCAAAAAATAATTTTTTAAAAAGGTCAATCATGTTTGGACATGATTGACTATAATTGTGTATAAATATAAGTGGTGCACTTTATGCGATTGAGGTGGTGCAGATGTCTGCGACTACCAGTGCTTTTACATGCGAATAATCAGTCACTTTTAACGATAACTAGCCTAGTGTTAAGTTCGCTCTAAAAACTAAAAAGGTAAGGAGTCACAATCCTTACCTATTTGCATTTGGTACAATGCTATCTGATTTACAAGCAGATTATAACATGTAACCTACCTAATCTCAAGTATGATTACTTTTAATAATTTTTTACAGAATATTGTTATGCATTTACTTGATTAAGATTACTTATAGTATATCAGATGAAAAAGTATTTGTTTTTTTGATTTTCAAATTTAAATTATCTTGTTTTTATCGCTATTTATTTCTTGGTTTCATCTGAGGGAACAAGATAACTTCTTGGATAGATTCTTGACCAGTTAATAACATAACAAGTCTATCAATACCCATACCCATTCCACCTGTTGGTGGTAATCCGTATTCCAATGCTTCTACATAATCTAAATCCATTTCAATCCATATATAATTTTTATATATGTTTTTATGTGTTTTTTTGTATTAGTAAACATCTAAAAATGTATATAATTTGTAGATTTTATATATAGTTATCTTGTTTTGTATGCCAAAATGTATGCCACTTTTTTCATTTTAATACTTGGAACAATATTTCTATATTAATTGCAAATATATTCACAAGCATTTCCAATAAGTTCTATTTCATATGAATCATCTATTATATCAAATGTTGTACATATAATTCCAAAATCATTATCATTATCACCAACTAAATTATAAGATGAATATACATGAGTAGAGATTTCTTGATATCTATTTAAAATGCTTTTTCGAGGATTTTTACTACTACCTCTTATATATGATGTTACACACGATACATCTATATTTTTTATAAAATCAAGCAAATAATTTGAACTATTTGATCCATGATGAGGAATTTTTAAAAAATTTAAATTTTCTGGAATTTTCTTTTTACTAAATAATTTTATCGTTGGATTTTCTATATCTCCAGAAAATAAAAAGATCAAATTTCCAAAATAAAATAGAAACGCTATAGAATGCTTATTCTTACTAAAATTTTCCAATAATAACTCATCTCTAATCAAGTTTGAATTTGGAGCAATTGATTTAATTTCCAATACATATTCTTTTTCATTATATAATATACGTAAATCTTCTTCATACGCTAAAATATCTTTAAAATCAGAGATAGTATAGACTCTATATTTTCTATCTTTCCTTATATTTAGATTATTCTTTAACAAATTAAAAATCTGTATTGTTTCTTTTGAACACTCATTCTTATTAATCTCAACATTTTCAGGAATATTTATAACTGTATTTTTATCAACGTATTTATTAATTAATTCATCTATTCCTTTTGAATGATCTTCATCGGGATGAGACCAACAAAGATAATTGATTTTATCTACATTGTTTTTTTCTAGAATTTCAACAGTTTTATTAATCCCTAGATAAAAATATGAATCAATTATCGCAGAAAAAACAATATTTGAATCGACCCGAATAAATAATACAATTGATTCGCCTATTGTTTTATATCCAATTACATATATTTCAATTTTTAAATTTTTATTTACAATATATGGTAAATTATTTTTCATTGTTTTCTCCATTATCAATTATTCTGATATGCTTGGCATAATTAACACGCCTATATACAGATCTCATTGGGGAAGACTCTACATCAGGGATAAACATATAAGATACTGTTTCTTTCTCCTCTTTTTCTTTAATATTTTTTTTAAACATAGGAATAAAATTTAAAGAATTTAACTTATCCATTTTTAATCACCCCTCTTATATTAGCATCTATATATTTATCTTTTTCTAAATTTTCAATAAATGCTGTAGTTAAAGAATCAATATAAATATTAAAAATAATATCATTCAATTTTGCTAAAATTAAGTTTGAATTCTCCTCCTTAATTTTTTTATCAACCACTTCTACACCTTGCATATAAGAATCTATATCCAAAATAATTTGATAGCCGACTTTTTCTTTACCATCATCCAAAAATTTACCTTCCTGAAAACGTCTGTTATAGTTTACTCTATATTGTTGTAAAAAAAATTCGTCTGCCACTTGTGTTGTTGGAGAATTATCATTAAATCTACATAATACATTTTGCTTGAAATAATCATTTAAATATTTTTTATTCAGTAACAAACAAACATTTACCTTTCTTAATCCAATTCTATTGAATTGTACATACTGTAGATTTTTTAATTCATCTAAAATAATTGAAATTAGAGGTATATAATTTGAAAAAAGTGTTTCATTTCGCTCCATATTAATTTCAAATATAACGAAAGACTTAGATATTTTTAATTCTTTTCCTTGTTTAGAATTAAAAACGTATGTTTTTGTCGTTTCTGTATTAGTTTGAATATTATCTGGTGCCAAAACATTGAAATTTATATTATTCCCATACTCTTCTCTTAAAGTAACATAATCTCTTTTTAAAAGTTGTGGTCTTATTTTTTGTATAAATGTTTCTACGTCTGCATCCATCATACCTGAAAAATCAATTCTAAATATTAAATTTTTTAAAAAATTATTTTGTATTTTGTTTCTTATTTCATCTTTATTCATAATAATCACCTTTAATATATTATATCATTCCACATATTATATGTGAACTTTAATATTTTCCTTTTGTAATAATTAGTTGTTATGTCAATTTGATTTTTAGTCATATTTTATTTAAATTTGAAAATTCCCTCTTTTATAGTCACACCAAAAGCATCCTTCCATACTTTTTCAGGTTCTTCTATTTGAGGATAAATTATACTTGTTGCTTCTTGAATGTTTTTAAAGGTATAATCTTTTATGAAACAAAACTGGTTTTCATTTTCATCGATAATGTTAGAAGCATATAAATTAGAAAATAAGTCATCCAAAACGTTTTCACTTCCACGTTTAATCTTTATTTTTGATCCAGCTTCAATTTTTACAGAAAAATCTTCATTAATATATCCCCATGCATCGATACCGGATTTACTAAAATATATATCCATTCTTTTACTTAATTTCAGTTTACTTTTTGTATATGGATATACTATATTTATCATATTAATTAATTCATTTGTTCTATTTTCAATTGATTCAATATTCCATACTTTTTGATTTAAAATATATTCATTCATTTTAATATGTTTAGTTTTTGATAGATATTCTTTTTTTGTTTCAAAATCTTTGTTTCCCATAGATGAATTATCTTTAGAAGATACAATAGTTAAATTGCCTAATAAATTAACATAATATGAGTATTCTTCTTCAGAAATATTATTTGTAACATCTTTCCAATATTTATTTGGAGTCTGTGGCATTATATGTTCTTTTGACAATGCGTTTTTATCATATGGGATTTTATTATTATAATTTTCGATTTTATTGAGAATCATTTCAATTGATTATTCGCATGTAAAAGCACTGGTAGTCGCAGACATCTGCACCACCTCAATCGCATAAAGTGCACCACTTATATTTATACACAATTATAGTCAATCATGTCCAAACATGATTGA
>NZ_NFLY01000071.1:0-6380 GCF_002161155.1 Massilimicrobiota sp. An105 | reverse complement strand
ATATCTGAAGGTGATTTTTATAATACAAAAAATCACTTTGCAATTTGAAATTCAACTCCCACAAGAAGAGTTGAATTTAAATATACAAAGTGGAATTTAGTTTTTCATTTCACCTTTTTGATTGTCGTTCACCGATTTAATAATACTTTTCATTTTTAGTGAACGATCTTTTATCCTCTCATAAAGCACCACCTCCTTTCGTAGTGATTTGATTTGTTCTGTCATGGTTTCAACGTCTTGTTGAAGTAATGTTTTTGATTCTGCATTGCGACAGCGTTTAATTTTTCCATACACACATTTACGTTCATTCTCAAGCGAACGCTTTTGTGTATTTGTTTTCTCAAGGCAGGATTCTAATTCTTCTATAGTGTTGATATTCTTCTTTGCAAGAAATGTAACCTCCTCAGTAATCTGATCCAGTTTCAATAAATCTTGTTTAAGATAGTAATGTACTTTTGGAGCAGGTCTTTGATGAGGAATCACCCCAAGGATAAACATGTAATGTACATATAATGCTTTGAAGCCAGTCAGTTTTCTTGCTTTGTTTAAATCACCTTTATAGTAGTATTTCTTTGGTGATATATGGGCAGGTGATTCAAACTGTGCATAGCGACGTTCATATAAACGTTGTTCAATAATGCTCATATCATAGCGTCCGTCTTTTGTTAGTTTATGCAAGCGAAAGGCTCTTTCACCACCTTGTGGCTTGAGTGAAATATATTTTCCTTCACGAATGGAGTATCCCATATCCTTTAATGCCTTTAGGAATTGTTTTTTAGTGGTTGATTTAGAAATTGCATATTCAACATCCTCAACAACTAGACTTCGTTTTGTTGGTCGGTTTTCTTTTTCTGCTTTCCATTCTGCATAATGACGAGAGTGACTACTTTTATCTTCAATGACTGAAAGCTGATACTTTTCACAAAGTGCATCGGATACCTCTCTCATTCTTTTATAGGTAGCTTTATTATCGTAATAACGTTTGCCATCTTTAAAAGATACAGAGTTGATTACGAAATGATTATGGTAATGATGTTTATCAATATGTGTTGATACGAGGACTTCAAAGCGATCGCCCCATAAAATATTGGCAAGTTCAATACCAATTCGATGTGCAGTTTCAGCATCAACTTCACCGGGCTTGAATGACTGATAGCCATGAAAGGCAAGAGTGCCATCTTCTTTGCTGTATGTTTTTTTTGTTAGGACCATATCCTCAAAGGCAGTGGAAAGATGAGTGTTGATTCCAGTAACATATAATTGCTTTTCTGTTTTCATATCCTGAGTTGTATAATGGATACTTTGAGAAAGTCCATTGAACTGAAAGTCAATGTCATCAAGAGTGTCAGTCTTTTCTGGATTGCTGGTATAGTCAAGCACACGTTTAAGATGATTTTTTACTGGCCATATTTTAGTTGTTGCCATCATCAACAGCCTTTCTAGGGAGAAGAACATCAGTTCTGATTTGTACAATATTTTTATGAAGATCATCTAGAGCATATCTCATTTTATGGTAATCTATATTTCCAGTTTTGTTGGCTATGATGCAGAGCTGATTAAGATTGTTTCCAATCATTCGCAGTTGTTTTATCATATCATAAAAATCTTTCTTTGGTTTTGATGGCGGTTCATAACCGGCAATGAGCAGACGGATATATCCTTCTCTTTTATAACCTGTCTGCTGTACTTTTTCGTTGAGTGAATTCAATTCCTTGTCATTAAGATGAATGATCACTCGATGAGGTCTTTTTCTGTTTTCTGCCATTGGCAATTCTCCTTTCAGTAGTAGGGGTCTTAGGGTGAAACCCTAACAAGCGAATGAGGTGGGCAACCGAATTCAGTGCTTGCTAGTATACAGGACACTTTTGGAGTGTCAGTTGTTATTAATTGTATTCTTAGGTTGATAAAAATCATTGATTGCAGTCTGAAGCTTATCCTGTTCATTCTTGAATGTATATAATCTTTTCAAATCTGTGTTTATTGAGGATAGCTCATGTTCAATTTTTTCTTTTTCACTTAGCTTTTTTTGCTTTAATGCTTCCAGTTTATTAATTGATTTTTGTACTCTTGAATCCATTTTTTATTCACTTCCTTTCAGTTTTCATAACAAAAAAGAGAGATAAAAGTGCACTTATCTCTCATCATGATTCATTATTCTTGTTTCTTTTATGACATGAAAATCTGTATCAACATAGTCATTTTCGTTTAAAATGATGTCTTCATTTTTATATCTTTCCTTGACTTTTTGTTCAGCTTCTTCACGGGAATTAGCCGAAACAGTAATCTGTTTTTGCAAAGTTTCAGTAATTTCAACAAGATATTTTTTCATAGATATTCACTCCTTTAACATAATGAAATAGCCATTGTCTCATGGACGAATGGCTAAAAAATAGACAGATTCATTTTTAAATGCTTGAAAGTTATATGGATCATTGAATGGTATTTTTGATTTCATAAAAAGATGAATAGAAAAGATGATACAATTTATGAACATTTCTTTAATTGTTTTTGACGATATTCATCAACTTCTTCTTTGCTTATAATACCGTTATCAATAAGTGGTTGAATGCATTCATCAGATTGCATTATTAAATCTACAGCATCATCACTTAATGAACAGATGAATTTAGGCATTTCATTGTTTTTAATATAGTAATGTATAATTGTCCCAGAAGCTACTATTCCACAAATATCTGGACAGTCGGGAACTTTCATTGGTTCATGACATGGACGGACTATTGAAATCTCATCATTAAGATATGCATCTATCACAAAGAGAGTATAGTCATCAATCTTTGCTGGAAGTTTTTCAAAAATGTTCATCTTCAATGAAACAATTCCAGCTAGTTTTGTATCAGATTCATTGGCAAGATAGTAATAATCAATAACATCATCTTTCTGTTCCTTTAGTATAATGGTCAATATTTTTATATTATCCATCAGTAAATCACCTCATCATTATTATGCAATATTTTTATTTGAAAAGGAATTGTACAAAATTAAAATTTGCATATTTTTAGAAAAATCTTCTGCCATTAACTTATCTTTCCATGTCAGTATGAAATACTCTAGTCTGCAATTCTTGATTAACATCTTTATATTTTTGTGGTGAGCAGTCGATGATTTTATACTGATTTTTTAAATGATATAGAATTTTTTTGACAGTATCCTTTCCAGCTTTATCATTATCCATATGAAGAAATATGGAATTGATTTCATTGTTATTTAAAAAATGATTAAGGGCTACAGGTATTTCAGTATCATGAATATTTTTTCCAATGAGGGTTGCTCCATCTATGGAAAGGTAATTATTGTTAAGATAATCTTTTTTATTTCCTTTTAGAATCGTCATATATGATAGCAAATCTATAGCAGATTCAAAGACATGCAGCTGATGATTATGCTCATTTTTAATGCAGAAACTGTATGCTTTATTACTTCCTGGAATGTTTTTTTTCATATCAGAATCTATTGAGCGTGTGCTTGCAAATTTAGGCATATGGCTTTCATCATATCCAACAAATACAACAGCATGATCATGTGCTGATTCATAGATGAGTTTTTTCTTGATGCAATAATCTACTATGCTCTTATCGAGCTTTCGTTCATTGACAAGATAGCTGATAATCTTGTTGTCATTTTCGTAGCGATAGGGGAGGCGAAAATGATAACTAGATTTATTTGATTGAATAACTTTTGTTGGAGGTTGTTTATCAATCAGATCCTTTAGATATAATGCAGCATCTAAAAATTCCATACCTTCTACTTTAATGAGATATTGAAGTGCAGTTCGTCCTCCAATGTTCTGTGCCCACCAGCACCATAGACCATTGCTTATATGAAGTGAACCATGAGTGCGAGTCATATAATCATTTCTGCTCTTTTTAACAAGTTCCTGCGGTTCATAATTTTTGAGATAGGTTAGAAGGTCAAGCTCCTTGATTCTTGCGAGATCTTTTTTACTGATGAATCTTTTTGCCATTGTTAAGCTCCTTTCTATAACATTGATAAAGGAGATATAGAGCGTCGATATAATCCATTTCTTCAACGAAAACAAGATACTGGATGGCTGTTTTGCCATTCAGATGATGTGATTTCCATGCCCATCTATTCTTATAAATTATAAGACCATTATGCGTAATTGAATCATAATGGCTCTTATTTTTGATGATTGAATTTGGTTCGTATTGCTTTAAATATGACAGTAAATCAATTGTCTTGAGCTGTATAACATGTTCGACTGGTATCTTTTTTATAAGTTTTGTATTCATGTTCGATTTCTCCTATATAAAAAACAACGAAAGATTTTTTCGTTGCTGTTAAGATAATATTGATATTTGATTTGATGAAATAATAAATTTATATTCTTAAAAGGAAAACATTTCTGATAGCATTGAAATAAAAAGAAGTAACGAAATTATTGACGTTACTTCTGTAGGGAATTCTTTATTGTTTATTCAAATGTCATTGTTCTAACAATATGTTTTGCTAACCATCTAGGACCTTTATGAGCTAAAGGACTGCCATCAGAAAAATCAGTTAAACGTAGCTTTCTATTAGCAATGCTATTTGCTTCTTTTTCTGAAATCTTACCATTAGAGAATTTAATCAACGCTTGAATAAAATCTGATCTAAGAAATTCATTTCTTGTTGTATTCATCTACGTCCAACTCCTCTCAATTTCCTTTTTAATTATAATCTTATTCTACAATAAATTCTATATCGATGATATTATATCATTTTATACTATATCTATATCTTATATCAATTTGAAAATTTATCTTTCATGATTGATAGTCTTATCTTGAATGATTTCTGATGATTCCTCTAAAGGGATTATTTCTTTATCATTTTGATTTCCTATATCCAGCTCTTTGTTTAGTATAGCTAAACGAGATGACTTATCCTGCAGTTCCTGTTCTTTTTCAAATGGTCGAATAACTTCTTCCTTTGCATTATGAAATTGTTGTTCTACAGTTGTCAGAAGGCTTCTTTCTGTCTCTAACTTTTTTGCAATTGAACTGATCTGATTATCGATTCTTGTAATGTTTCCGTAAACATCATTTCCTAGATCTATCATGTATGTTCCGTTTTTCTTTAATGTCAATTGATGATAGGAATGAAACTGGTCATAAGAAAGGTGTAATTCAAAGCCACGATATTCACCAATCAGTTTTTGATTCGATGATTTATCTTTCTCACATAAGATCAGCAATGCTTTTCCTGCAGTTTCCTTTTCCAAGTAAAAATGATTCTGTAATGTCATTCCACTAAATTCCTCAACAGGTGAAGTGCTGTCCAGATCTTTTTGATAGTCATTGATTTTTTCCTTGATGGAGGCAATTTTCATTGGGTTATACTTAATAATTTTATCTTCCAAATCATATTTTTCGCTTAGATAATTAGCTTTTGCTAGTTTCAATCTATTGACTTGTATGTCGAGATCCATCTTTTCCTTTATCTTTGGATTTCCACTTGCGAGGGCTTTGATTTCAGCATAGCTTAACGTAACTTCATCTATATCTTCTGCTGAGCGGACAGGACTCTTTGATGTCTGTATCTGTGAAATAAACTTTTGCTTACTTTCTATAAGCTGGTATAAATAACTATCAAATGTCTGTTCCGTTACATATCTATAGATTTCTACATCACTGTTTGTATTCCCCTGACGGATAATTCTTCCTGATCTTTGCTCCAGATCGCTTGGTCTCCAAGGACAATCGAGGTCATGAGAAGCTATCAGTAAATCTTGGACATTCGTACCAGCACCCATTTTAGCAGTAGATCCAAGCAATATACGAACACTTCCTTGTCTTACTTTTGAGAAGAGTTCTTTCTTTTTTGTATCTGTTGCAGCATCATGAATATATGCAATCTCATTGGGTGGAATGCCATGTTCAATAAGTTTTTTGTAGATGTCATCATAAACATTTGTGTATGGAATATTTACATTTTGTTCTAGCTTTTCAAGAAATGCTTTAGAGGTTTTCTGTGGAGTAGACATGTCACAAAAAATAAGCTGAGTAGATTTTTTATCTTTGGTATCTTCATAGATGCGAATGACATTATCAATACACGTATTGACCTTGCTATGAGGGTTGTCTCCTAGAGTTGGATCAATGAGTCTTTGATCGAGTGCAAGTTTTCTTCCATCATTGGTAATCTTTAGCATATTATCCACTGATGGATCGATATTTTCATTACGTATGGCTTCAGCTCTTTTTGCAAATTCATCAACAATCTGTTTCTGTTCTTCACTTGGTGTTGAATGCCAAATTAAATAAAAAGAAAAATAAAGAAAATAGTCAAAATAAAAGAAAAAGTCTTATCAAAGTGAATGAATAAGAAATAATCACTTTAAATGATAAGACTATTTTAGT
>NZ_NFLY01000070.1:0-7889 GCF_002161155.1 Massilimicrobiota sp. An105 | reverse complement strand
TGGTTACGTTTTTGCATGCAGAAAAATAGAGTAATGCTGGTGCATTACTTTTTATTTTGCTCATTGTTAATATTTGCTTTAAGCGTTTATCAACCAAACGAAACCAAATTCCTATAATAAAACTAAAAGCTGTTGACTTTTTTACTTTGTCAACAGCCTGAAGCGTCCAAATGGACGCTTTTAAGTCGTATTCAAAAAAATTAATCATTCAATAAAAATATTTTTTATTTCAATACAAAGAAATGATTTATTACTTACACATCTTCGATACCTCTCTACAATTAAATACTATATAGTGAGTTCATTATATCAAAGCGAATTATCACTTAAATCAAAATACTTAATCAACTACGTCATTAATAATCAATCTATAGTGACTATGTTTTATCATCAAATGAATGAAACATTATCACCTTTTTAACGAAATACTCAAAATAGTTTCTAACTGTTTTAAAAAATAATCCTTATTCTCTTTTGTTGGTTTAGATGGACCTTTGATATGCTTATGACTTTTTCTTTGATGAGCCCCAATATAACGTCTTAGTAAAAGCTCATCAATATTCTGTGATGTGATTTTCAAACCAGAAACATGTAAAACATAAGCGCCTTTTCCTAATGCCAGGGCTGCCAACCCATAGTCTTGAGTAATGAGTAAATCTCCTTTTTTCAAATCAGATAAAATACGCATATCAACACTATCTTTACCAATTTCACATTCTATAACAGGATAAGGGGCATCCTTTAATAAATGGGCATAATCTAAATACACAAACATCTCTATTTGATAGTCTAATGTTAATTGATAAATGTCATTTTTATACATGGCAGCATCGCCATCAACAATCACTCTCATACAATATGTAGTGCCAAAATCAAAACCATAGCGACAATACCACCAATAAGTCCACCAATATGACCTGTTTTAGAAATACGTCTATCCATGAATGTATAAATCAGATTGATAATAATCACAAATGCAAAATCATTTAATACACTCATAAACGGACCACCTAAAATATATCCTAAAGCAATGATAGCTCCAAAAAATCCAAAAACAACACCACTGGCTCCAATCGTTAAAGTCTGATAATAACGTGAAGAAATTTGTGATGCACTATAACTTAATAATGAACTTAATATCATGGATATAATAACCAGATACAAGTAAGGAACTGTTCCTAGACAAGCCTCTAGAAAATGTCCTACCTGATATAATGCATATGCATTCATTAAAAAGTGAAATAATTCTGCATGTATAAAGTGACATGTTATAAAACGCCAATATTGATGACGTTCTTGAATATAAGGAGGATAAAATCCTCCTAATTTTAATGCACAACTCCATTTATCATCATGTTGTATAAACTGAATATATATAAATATAACTGCACAAATTAATACATAAATATTAGTTATCATCTTCTACCTCTATAACTGTAATTGTTCTTACGACTTGTGTCGTATTTCCATCTTTATCACTAACCGTATACATAATCTCATAGATTCCTGGTACTTGATTATCAACATGTCCATCGACAATCAGACGTGATGTAATATCTCCTTCAATATCATCTGTCGCATAAACACCATCATATAAATCCACACTCTCTCCAACATGAATTTCAAGGTTTTCAATACCTTTAATTGTTGGTGCAATAGCATTTTTTTCTACAACAACCTTGACTCTTAAAGAACTTGACTGGTTGCCATGCTGATCTTCTACAATGATACGTTCAATCTGTGTTCCTTCAATTTCAAAAGATTTTGTTTCACTCTTTTTACCACTTTTTTCATCATAGAAATAAACCTTTGTAAGTGAATGGTCTTCAACATTTTCAATCAAGTCTTCAGCTTGAAGTGTTTCACCTAACTGAACATGCCATTCTACTTTCTTTAATTGAAACTTAGGTTTAATTGTATCTTCTACCACAATCTCAAAATATTGTGTTTCATTAAAATAAGTAATAGATGCCTGATATGTTCCAACTTCTTTTGAAACATGTGATAAATCTAATTTCACATTTTCTAAGACTGAATGATTCGCATTGACATATTCACTAACATCTGTAGGAATAACTTGTCCATATTGAAATGTAAAAACATTTCTTTTTAATTTAATTGGGGAAATTGTTAATGCTAAATAAATTAATATTGTATCAACAAGAATAAAAAAGGTTAAAATTGAAACAATAATTTTATTCTGCATAGTATACACCCCCTATTAAATATTATATCACTAAAATATGAAATTTTTGTGTCTAATGCTTTTTCTTTTGAAAAAAGAAGGGATTACCCTTCTAATCTTGATAAAACTTTTGTTTTTCCAAGCAAAGCAATTGATTTTGTTAAATCTGGTCCATGCATAATACCAGTCGTTGCAATACGAATTGGCATATATAACATCTTTCCTTTTGCTTTTGCTTCTTTTTGTGTTGCCTTGATACATGCAAAGATATGATCTGCATCAAATTCTTCATCTGACAATTGTTCTAAATGTGATTTAAACACCGCTAATGTATTTGGAATAGATTCATCCTGCATAAATTCTTGAGCTTCTTCACTGATCTGCATGTCATCTTCAAAGAATAATGCAACCTGTTCAACAATTTCTTCACCATAACTGATATGATCACGATGAACATCAATTAACTGTCTGATCCATTCATCACTCTTATCAGATAAATCATAAGCCTTTTGTAAGAATGGTAGACACAAATCAACCAATTCATCTAAAGTTTTTTCTTTTAAATATTGGCTATTCATCCATTTTAATTTATCGTTATCAAAAATAGCCCCTGATTTAGAGATACGATCAACACTAAATGATTGAATCAATTCATCCAATGTAAATAATTCTTTTTCTTCTTTTGGTGACCATCCTAACAATGCAATATAATTCAAAATAGCTTCACTTAAATATCCTTTTGAAATTAAATCCTGATAAGAAGCATCCCCATTACGCTTACTTAATTTATGTGTTTCATCTTTCATCACAGGTGGACAGTGAATATAAACTGGTGGTTCCCATCCAAATGCCTGATATATCAAATTATATTTAGGTGTAGAAGACAAATATTCATTTCCTCTAACAACATGTGTAATATTCATTAAATGATCATCAACAATATTAGCAAAATTATATGTTGGATATCCATCACTCTTTAACAATACACCTTCAGATAATCCTGCATTTTCAACTTCAATATGTCCATAAACTTCATCATCAAAAGAAGTGACTCCTGTACTTGGAATTGTTTGTCTGACAACATATTTTTCACCATTAGCAATTCTTTGTTTTGCTTCTTCTAAAGATAATGATTTACATGGATCAATATATCCTAATTCTTCATGATCAGCATTTTCCTTTTTCGCTTCTTCAATTGTTTCTTCATCACAGAAACAATAATGTGCGCCACCTAATTCTACTAATTTATCAGCATATTCTTTATAAATAGCTAATCTTTGTGATTGAATATAAGGTCCTACATCTCCTGGTTTATCTGGTCCTTCATCATAATGTAAACCTGTCTTATCAAGAACATCATAAATCATATCAACTGCCCCAGCAACTTCTCTTTGCTGGTCTGTATCTTCAATTCTTAAAATGAAATCCCCACCATCATGTTTTGCAATCAAATATTCATACAAAGCTGTTCTTAAATTCCCAATATGCATATAACCTGTTGGACTTGGGGCAAATCTTGTACGTACTTTACTCATTTTCTCTATCCTTCCTTATTTAATAATACAACACTCTGGGCAACAATACCTTCTTTTCTTCCAACAAAGCCCATCTTTTCGCCTCTTGTGGCTTTAATATTAACTTGTGTGATGTCACAATGAAGAACACGAGCAACATTGTCTTTCATCTTGGCAATATGTGGAGCCATTTTAGGTTCTTCACACAAAATTAAGCTATCAATATTTCCAATCTGGTAACCTTCTTTTTTCATCATCTGATACGTATATTCTAATAATAACATGGATGAAATCCCTTTGTATTTAGGGTCTGTATCTGGAAAATGCTTTCCAATATCACCAAGTCCCATAGCACCAATAATACTTTCAATAATCGCATGAAGCAAAACATCCGCATCGCTATGTCCTTTTAAACCTTTTTCGTAAGGAATTTCCACACCACCTAAGATAAGTGGTCTACCTTCTACTAACTGATGAATATCAATAGATTGTCCAATTCTCATCATACACATCACCCTTTCTGCCCTATTCTAGCACAAATAAGATGAATATACAAAACTATATCTTATGAAACTGTTTTATATTTTCAAAAAATATGGTAAACTAAAGCATATATTGAAACAAGGAAGGTTGGACACATGGATAATAAAGAAGTTATAAGTAAAAATTTTATTGAAAGAATTATAGATAAAGATTTAGAGGAAGGAACATACACAAAAGTTGCTACACGTTTTCCACCTGAACCTAATGGATATTTACATATTGGACATGCGAAGTCTATCTTATTAAATTATGGACTCGCTAAAAAATATAACGGAACTTTTAATCTTCGTTTCGATGATACAAATCCAACAAAAGAAAAGACTGAATTCGTTGACTCTATTGTTAAAGATGTGGAATGGTTAGGTGCTCATTATGATGGTGAAATCAAGTTTGCTTCTGATTATTTTGAAGATATGTATGAAGCTGCAGTGAAGTTAATCAAAAAAGGAAAAGCCTATGTTTGTGATTTAACAGCTGAACAAATCAAAGAATACCGTGGAACATTAACAGAACCAGGAAAAAATTCACCTTATCGCGATCGTAGTATTGAAGAAAACCTTGATTTGTTTGAAAGAATGAAAAAAGGTGAATTTGAAGATGGAAGCAAAGTCTTACGTGCTAAAATTGATATGGCTTCACCAAATATCAATATGCGTGATCCGATTATTTATAGAATTGCCAGAATGACACATCATAACACTGGTGATCAATGGTGTATTTATCCAATGTATGATTTTGCTCATCCTATTGAAGATGCGATTGAACATATCACTCATTCTATCTGTACACTTGAATTTGAAGATCACCGTCCTTTATATGATTGGGTTGTCCAAGAACTTGAATATCCTGAACCACCAAAACAGATTGAATTTGCAAAGCTTTATTTAACAAATGTCATTACTGGAAAACGTTATATTAAGCGTTTAGTTGATCAGGGTATTGTTGATGGATGGGATGATCCACGATTAGTTACCATTGCTGCTTTAAGAAGAAGAGGATTTACACCTGAATCATTAAAGAATTTCATGGATTTAGTTGGTGTCGCAAAAAGCAATTCATCAGTTGATTATGCAATGCTTGAATATTGTATTCGTGATGATTTAAAACCAAAAGCACCTCGTGTTATGGCTGTTTTAGATCCTATTAAGCTTGTGATTGACAACTACCCAGAAGATCAGGTTGAATACTTAGATGCGCAAGTGAATATGGAAAATCCTGAGTTAGGAACAAAACAAGTACCTTTCTGTAGAGAACTTTGGATTGATAGAGATGACTTTATGGAAGAACCACCTAAAAAATATTTCCGCTTATTCCCAGGTAATGAAGTCCGTTTAATGAATGCTTACTTTGTTAAATGTGTAAGTTATGAAAAAGATGAAAATGGAAAAGTGACTGTTGTACATTGTACTTATGATCCAATCACAAAAAATGGAACTGGATTTACAGGTCGTAAAGTCAAAGGAACAATTCATTGGGTACCAGTACCTTTCGCAAAGAAAGTCACTGCCAGATTATATGAAAATCTTGTGGATGAAGAAAAAGGTGTTTACAATGAAGATGGAAGTGTCAATTTAAATCCAAATTCATTAACAGTTGTTGAAAACTGTTATATTGAACCAGCTATTGAAGAGGCAAAACCTGGAGATTCATTCCAGTTTGTAAGAAATGGATATTTCTGTGTTGACACAAAAGATTCTACTGATGATCATCTTGTCTTTAATAGAATTGTCTCTTTAAAAAGTTCATTTAAATTACCAAAGAAATAAGATGGGGCTACCCATCTTTTTTATGTACTTTCTGATATATTTTTTGCATTTGTAAATCCGTTAATGCCATACGACTGGCACATTGTTGGAGTTCTTCACAAATATCCTGTGATACCTGATCTTTGTTTTTATATAAAATTTCATGTTCTAAACCGGCCCAAAAATCCATTGCGATTGTTCGCATTTGAATTTCGACTGGAAGCTTCATTTTTCCAGATTTCAAATAAACAGGTACCTCTAATACAAGATGCAAAGAACGATAACCTGTATCTTTAGGATAATCAATATAATTCATTTTCTTTACTCATATAATATCATCATGCATGATTAATAATTGAGAAATATATTGAATATCATTGATATAATGACAAATAACTCTTAAACCAGCAATATCATTTAACTTTTCTAAAGATTGTCTTTCTAAAGGATATTGCTTTCGTTGCAGTTTGTCTATGATGCTTTCAGGAGATTTAATACGTGATTGAATATTATGAATGGGACTATATCCATTTTCACACTTCAATTCATCATCAATACTTTCTAACTTCATTTTCATGACTTTAATAGCCTGTCGATAAGGCTGCATTATTTTCCAAAAAGTCTTATGATCATTCAATTCATCTTTCAAGTCCATAACATCACCCAATCATCATTGTATGTCAGATTATGAAAAGGATTATCATATAAATATGTGAAAAAATAAAACAGAGAATTAACTCTGCTTTATCATATAATCTGTTAAATTAATACCATGTTTCATAGCATATAAAACATGATTTTTATCATTGATATGAGCCACTTTTGCTTCTAAGATAGTCGCAATATATCTGGCATCATCATCTAAAATCATCGGCCAGAAAAAGTAGAATCTTGTCCCATCTTTAAAGAAAAACTCAAAATCAGGAACATAGACTTCATAGGCAACAAGGCTTGCTCCCATGACATTCATATATTTACGATTTGCATAAACATTGACTTTTTCAATATCTTCATAACGATAATAATGCATAATCTTTTCATCTTTACCCACTAACACTGCAAAGAAATATTTTAAATTATCCATCATTCCTTTAAATTTATAATAGCGAATACCATCTCTTAAAAATTCTACAGACTGGTCTAAAGAGTTATCTAACATCATGGATGGACCTGTTGCACGATTAGCCACACCAATCGACACAATGGTTAAAGTGATAAACATCAAAGCAAAAAGAGTCCACCATATCCAAGACTGTTCTATAACAAGCCTTAACCAGATCATGACTGTTCCTGTCAAAAATAATGAACCTAATACTTCATAAATAATTTGTCTTTTAGCCCATGCCTTTGTTAGCTTTCTTCCTAACGATACAGTATTGGTTGTTTTTTGAATACCTAACTTCCAATGATGTGAGGTTTCTTCAATATCCTGTAAAGCTGGAATTAATGGTAAATCTTTATCATGATAGTTATCAATCGTTTTTTTAATTTCTTTCATATTTTCTATTTGATTATCCAAATGAATCTGATTGACTCTTAAACATTCATGAAAATCTAAATGTCCATTAACAATAGCTTTAACATCATCAATAGAAATATTTAATCCTCTTAAAAATTTAACTAATTTTAAGACCTGTAAATCTTCATCACTATAGTTACGATAACCATTATCATCTCTTTGAGGAGTAATAAAACCTTCTTTTTCATAATAACGAATTGTATGTTTACTTAGTCCCAATTCTCTTTCTAAATCACTTGTTTTCATATTATTTCCCTTCTTTCTGTGCGCACGTTCTTGCGCTTAATATATATTTCTTTTGAAATCATCGCTCCTGCAATGCGATGTAAAGCAACCGACTTACCTCGCGGGGATAACCCAACGGGGACCAAAGCATGTCGGTA
>NZ_NFLY01000007.1:0-80697 GCF_002161155.1 Massilimicrobiota sp. An105 | reverse complement strand
GATCATGAACTCCATGTGTGAGCTAAGATATAGTGACTTTACAACTGAATTTTCATTTAAGACCATATAATCAATATATTTTAAATATAGTTACCAACATTTATCTAGGGTTAGATTTTCATGATAAAAAAGTGTAAAATAAAAATATAAAATCAATGTAAAGAAAACCTAAAGTTTTTGTAAATAAGATAAATAAGCTTGATTATATGAATAAGACATATTATTTTTTTATTAACATATATAAGGAGGAAATTATGAGAGGTTGTAGAGAAAATAGAGAATTATCATGGTTAAAATTCAACGACCGTGTTTTAATGCAGGCAAAGGATAAAAAAGTACCTTTAGGAGAACAGTTAAACTTTGTATCTATCTTTCAATCCAATATGGATGAATTTTTTATGGTGCGCATTGGAACATTATATGATCAAATGTTATTTTACCCATCTTCTAAAGATAATAAAACACAAATGACAGGAGAAGAACAATTAAAAGCCTGTTTAACAAGAGTTGGTTTTTTAAATCGTAAAAAAGATCGTATCTATACACGTATTATGGATGATTTAAAAGAATATGGTTGGGGTATTGTCAAATATCATCAATTAAAGAATAAAGAGGATCGTAAATATTTTGAAAAATATTTTGATTCAGAAATCTTACCTTTGATTTCACCACAGGTTGTATCTAAAAGACAGCCATTTCCTTTTTTAAATAATAAGGAATTATATATTATTGTTCAGTTAGAATCTAAAAAGGGAAAACGTAAAATGGGGATTGTCTCTTGTGGTAACGCTATTGATGAAAGAATGTTGGCAGTCCCAAGTATGCAAGGTCAGTTTATTTTAGTAGAAGATATTATTTTACATTTTGTATCTAAAGTCTTTAGTAAATATACGATTAAAAATAAAGGTTTTATTCGTGTGACAAGAAGTGCAGATATTGATGAAGATGATCATTCTTTGGAAGGACATGATGATTATCGTGAAATGATGGAAACTTTGATTAAACAACGTCGTAAATTATGTCCAATTCGTTTGGAAATTTCAGAAGGATTGGAAGATTTGGAAATTATGATGTTGATGAACTTCTTGAATTTAAAGAAAAATCAGGTCTTTTTATCACAGGCTCCTTTAGATTTAGGTTTTATTGGGACATTAAGAGATCATTTACGTATGTTACATCCACAGTTATTTTATAAGAAATTAGAGCCAAGAAATAGTCCAATGGTTGAAAATGCTGTGCCAATGATTAAACAGATTAGTAAAAAAGATATTTTACTGGCGTATCCTTTTGAATCCATGTCACCATTTTTAAGACTATTAGATGAAGCCAGCCGTGATCCACATGTTGCAAGTATCAAGATGACATTGTATCGTGTCGCTAAAAATTCTAAGATTGTTAAATCTTTGATTAGAGCAGCTGATAATGGAAAAGAAGTTGTTGTTTTGGTGGAATTAAGAGCGCGTTTTGATGAAGAAAATAATATTGACTGGTCAAAACGTCTAGAAGCGGCTGGATGTCGTGTGATCTATGGATTGGATGGTTATAAAGTTCATTCAAAACTATGTCTGATTACTTATAAAAATAGTCAAGGTGTTCAATATGTTTCACAAATTGGAACAGGAAACTATAATGAAAATACCGCTAAACTTTATACAGATTTATCTTTAATGACACATCATCATGAATTAGGTGAAGAAATTAATGATGTCTTTAATCATTTAAGTTTAGGGGAAACCATGTCACATACAGAGCATTTGATGGTGGCACCACACTGTATGTTGTCAAAAATCTGTGAATATATTGATGAACAAATTGCATTAGCTAAAGAAGGTAAAGAAGCTTATGTTGGATTTAAATGTAATTCTGTGACATCAAAAACAATGATTAATAAGTTAATTGAAGCCAGTCAGGCTGGTGTTAAGATTGATATGATTGTCAGAGGAATTTGTTGTATTATTCCTCATGTAGAAGGTTATACTGATAATATCCGTGTGATTTCTATTGTAGGACGTTATCTGGAACATTCACGTATTTATATTTTTGGAACTGGTGAAGACAAAAAAGTTTATATTTCTTCAGCTGATTTAATGACAAGAAATCTAGAAAGCCGTGTTGAAGTTGCGACACCTATTTTCGATAAAAAGATTCAAAATATCATTTGTTCAATGTTTAATACTATGTTGAATGATAATGTGAAAGCTTGTGAATTATTGGGAGATGGAAGTTATAAACGTATTAAAAATAAACAGACTGCAATGAATAGTCAGGAATACTTTTTTAAAAAAGGAATTGATGTAAAGGAGTCATGATATTGTGAGAGTGGGTATTTTAACAAGTGGTGGTGATTGTCAGGCTTTAAATGCGACAATGAGAGGACTGGCTAAAACACTTTATCAACAGAAAAAAGATATTGAAATTATTGGTTTTTTAGATGGGTATAAAGGTCTTATGTATGAAAACTATCGTATTATGAAACCTGAAGATTTTGAAGATATATTGAATCTTGGTGGTACCATTTTAGGGACTTCAAGATGTCCATTTAAAAAAATGTGTGTGATTGAAAATGGTTTTGATAAAGTGGCTGCTATGAAAAAAACATATCAAAAATTAAAATTAGACTGTTTAGCTGTTCTTGGTGGTAATGGATCATTAAAAACTGCCAATCTGTTATCACAGGAAGGGTTGAATGTTATTGGGTTGCCTAAAACCATTGATAATGATACATGGGGAACAGATTATACATTTGGCTTTCAGTCAGCTATTGACATCGCAACAAGATATTTAGATGAAATTCAAACAACTGCTGCCAGTCATAGCCGTGTGTTTGTTGTGGAAATCATGGGACATAAAGTCGGACATATTTGCTTATCAGCTGGGATTGCCGCTGGTGCTGATATTATCCTATTACCTGAAATTCCTTATGATATCGAAGTTGTTGCGGGAGAGATTGAAAAGAAAGTGAAAGCAGGAAAAAAACATATTGTGATTGCCTGTGCAGAAGGGGCTATTTCTAAAGAAGAATCACTGCTTTCAAAGAAACATTATAAATTGAAAGTCGCAACGCGAGAAGGACATTCTGTTGTTTATGAAATTGCCAATAAGTTATCACATTATATTGATAAAGAGATACGTGTATCTTGTGCCGGACATGCTCAACGCGGTGGACAGCCTTGTGCATATGATCGAGAAATATCAACATTATTTGGTATTGAAGGTGCTAAACTGATTATGAATAAGGATTTTGGAAAACTGGTTGTTTTTGTCAATCATCGTCTTGATGCTATTCCATTAGAAGAAACAGCTGGAAAATTAAAATATGTTGATGTACAAGGTGATACTGTCAAAAATGCTAAACTGATGGGAATTTCTTTTGGTGATGAGATGACTTTGTCAAAGTGAAGATCATTAAGAATCAGACTTATTTAACAGGTCTGATTTTTTTGTTAATGTTTTTAACATTTTACTATTGATAGAGAATTGTTTTATAATAGAGTAAAGGAATAATGAAAGAGGAAGGATTTTGTTATGTTTAGAAACATGAGAAGAGTGAAAAATGAGATTTCTGTAGAAGAAGCTAAAGAGTTATTAAAAAAGAATAGAAGAGCAGCATTATCAGTTCATGGAGATGATGGTTATCCATATACAATTCCTATTAATTTTTATTATGATGAAGATGAAAATAAAATTTATTTTCATAGTGCAAAAGCTGGACATAAGATTGATGCAATAAAAGCTAATGATAAAATCTGTTTGACAACATGGGATGATGGTTATCTGGTAGAGGGAGATTGGGCTTTTTATGTATCCTCTTGTGTTGTCTTTGGGCGTGCCAAATTGATTGAAGATCGTCAAGTCACAGAAGATAAAACGAGAACATTAGCTTTAAAATATTTCCCAACAGTAGAAGAAGTGGAATATGTCATTAAAAAGAGTATTGATCGTGTTCAACTGGTTGCTATTGAAATTGAACATATTTCAGGTAAGAAGATTCATGAAAAATAAAGGGTGTGTCTAAATCATGATCGACTTTGATTTGTTTTAATTAGAAAAATAAGTCAAAATATAAAATATTTAGAAAATATTAAGAATTTGTACATTATTTTATTCTTTTTTTGGGGTTATACTTTTACTGAGGTGGAAAGTATGACTTTAAAATCAACGAAATGGTTAACAGTAGCAGGAACTGTTGCATTATGTCTATTTATTGTTTATTTGGGACAATCCCATTATTTGTCTCATCCAGAAAGTCTACAGTTATATTTAAAAAGAACAGGGGTTATCGCACCTGTTATATTCATACTTATTCAAATTGTACAGGTCATTATTCCAATTATCCCTGGTGGTGTCAGTAGTGGGATAGGTGTTATTGTATTTGGAGCTGTTGAAGGCTTTCTATATAATTATGTAGGATTGCTTATTGGTTCTTATATTGTTTTTCGATTAGTGAAAAAATATGGCCAAAATTTTATATTGAAAGTCACTGATCAAAAAACATATGTTAAATATATTGGATGGCTTGATAAAGGTCAAAAATTTGAAATCTTTTTTTCTTTAGCAATTTTGCTGCCCGGTTTTCCAGATGATTTATTATGTATGATTGCTGGTCTTACCAGTATGTCAACAAGAAAATTTATGATAATTAATATTCTTTGTAAACCAATAGGATTGTTTTTCTATTCTTATGGAATAAAAGAGCTGTTAGGCATTTTAGGACAGTTCTTTTAAATGTTGAGATTTGCCGTACAGGTTAATACATATAAAAATGATTTGATTAAAGTGATGTTATATTGATATATCAAAAGAAGCCAATCGTTATGATTGACTTCTTTTTTTGAAATGAAACTTTTATAAAGTACACAAGAATTACACAAAATTTCCATAGTAATTTCATAACAATTTTATATGATGAATTTTGTAAAAAAGAAATGAAAAATAAGATTGATAAGGAATGATTTTATGGCTTTTAATACATTGGTTTTTTTATTGTTTTTTTTATTTGTTTTAGTCGGAAGCTTTCTTGTTCCCGCAAAGTGGAAGTGGATTTTTCTGCTGCTTTCCAGTTACTTTTTTTATTGTTATGCAAGTGTGAAGTTCTTGATATTTATTTTGTTGACGACACTGAGTTCTTATATGGCCACTCTGTATATGGGCAAGCAATATCAGATGGAAAGGAGTCAAACATCAACAAAAGAATATAAAAAGAAATGTCATTTGAAAAGAAAAAGAGTACTGATTCTCACATTAGTATTGAATTTTGGAATTTTATTATTTTTAAAATATTTTAATTTCTTTTCAGAAAATATGAATCATTTATTAGAAACATTGTCTTTGGGAAGTCAGATACCAACACTTCATCTGATCCTACCATTGGGAATTTCTTTCTATACATTTCAGACCATGTCTTATGTGATTGATGTTTATTGGGGGAAAATTAAACCAGAACGCAATCTGGCAAAAGTGGCTTTATTTGTGTCTTTCTTTCCACAAATTCTTCAGGGACCTATTGGTAGATTTAAAGATCTGGCTCCCCAACTTTATGCACCCAAAAAAGCAAGTTATCGTGATTTGAAATTTGGCTTACAGTTAATGTTATGGGGTTATTTTAAGAAAATGATTATTGCTGATAGAGCTGCAGTCATAGCTGATTTTGTCTTTGAAAATTATATGAATGTCTCAGGTATGGGCGTTGCTTTAGGAGTTTTTATGTATGCTATTCAGGATTATACTGATTTTTCAGGTTGTATAGATATTGCACGTGGATGTGCACAGACAATGGGAATGACCATGGCAGAAAATTTTCGTCGTCCTTATTTCTCAAAGACTGTTTCAGAATTTTGGAGAAGATGGCATATGTCATTGGGAAGTTGGATGAAAGATTATGTTTTTTATCCATTCTCATTGACTCCCGGGGTTAGACAAATAGGAAAATTCGCAAAGAAGCGTTTTGGTAAACACATTGGTCGAACTTTACCTATCGCTTTAGGAAATTTACTAGTCTTCTTTTTGGTGGGTGTATGGCATGGAGCACAGTGGAATTATATTATCTGGGGAATCTTTTATGGATTCTTAATAGCAATCAGTGGACTGATGAAACCAGTTTGGAATTATTTGAATCAAAAGCTACATATATCTGTTCAATCTCGTAGCTTTCAGCTCTTTCAGATATTGCGTACCTTTTGGATAACTTGTGTAGGATGTATTATTTTTAGAGCAGTGACACTTACAGATGGATGGCGTATTTTTCTTAAATGCTTTCATTTTTATGAATTTCCATTAGATATTAAAAAAGAGCTTGTTTCATTTGGATTGAATGGTAAAAATTATGTTGTTTTGTTGATAGGGTTGATTGTTTTATTGATTGTAGATATTCTTCAGGAGAAAAAAAGTGTTCGTGAACGTATTGAAAAAAGGTCTATCTGGATACGCTGGGGACTTTATCTTGTTGCATTTCTCATTATTTTATTGTTTGGCATGTATGGCCCAGGATATGATCAAACACAATTTGTATATATGCAGTTTTAAGGAGGAAGTATATGACAAAATTTCAGAAATTCAAAATCTTTATTATGACAATCCTCATTGCAGGTCTGGTCTGTGGGATGAATTTTGTAATGTGTCGTCAGGCATATAGTTCTGATGCTGTACGTGTCAAAAACTTCTATAAGTTAGAAAACAATAGTCTTGATATGGTCATGATAGGAGCCAGTACAACATTTACGAATTATTCTGCCCCTCTAGCATTTAAAGAGTTTGGGTATACGAGTTATTCTCTTGGAACAAATGGTGCTCCTATGGGACTTGCAAAATCAATGCTGATTGAAGTTTTAAAGACTCAAAATCCTAAAGTGATTATTATTGATATTAATGGCATATTATATGATGATAAGTTTGAAAGCAAAGAAGGATCTTTGAGAGCATGGATTGATAATATGCCTTATTCTCAAAATAAGATCAAGACAATTCAAGAGCTGGTTCCTGAAGATGATCGGTTGTCTTATTATGTTCCATTTTTAAAATATCATTCTAATTGGGCAAAATTCAAAGATAATGTCAATGCCAGTATAGATGAATTAACGCATCATGATGATATTCATTTATCTTCAATGGGTATTCAAGGAACAGCTCAAATTACACCACAAAAATCTCCTATTCCTATTAAAACACATACGCAAGAAAGACCCATGTATCGTTTATCAGGACTGCATCTCAAAGAGTTATTAGACTATTGTCAAAATCATGGTTTAAAAAATATTTTATTTACCAATATGCCACGTTATTATTCAAAAAAAATGATACCAGAACGTGAACGTAATAACGCTGCAAAAGCTTTGATACATCAATATGGTTATGAGTATATAGATATGGATGATTATGTTGATGAGATTGGCTTAAATCCACAGACAGATTTTTATAATCAGAATCATTTGAATATTTATGGTCAAAAGAAACTAACGATGTATTTAGGAAAACGATTGAATGAAAAGTATCATTTATCAGATACTCAACATGATGAGAAGATAATTCAACGTTATCAACAGGAAGTGACAGCTTATGAAAAAATATATAAATGGGTAGATGAGCAGATTCGTTTAGGAAAGAAGAGAAGATATAACTATAAAGAAGTTAAAGAAATTATAGAGAAACAGGAGATATAAAATGTATAATGTTTTAGATTATTTAAAAGAGAGTGCCAGAAAATATCCTGATAAGGTTGCTTTTGCAGATATAGATCAATCAATAACATATGAAGAGCTATACAGAAAAGCACAGGAGATTGGTAGTGCATTGGCTTCAAAGATTTCAATAGGGCAGCCAGTTCCTATTTTTATGGAAAAGAGTGTAGATACGATTTGTCTGTTTTTTGGTGTCGTTTATGCTGGTGGATTTTATGTTTTGCTGGATATGAAACAGCCCCAAACAAGATTAAATCATATTATGAAGACGTTAGATTCAAAAATGATAGTGACATCTCAAAAATATATAGAGGCACTCAAAAAGAAACAAATGGAAAGTGATGTTATCTTATTAGAAGATTTATATGGACATGTTAATCTAAAAAAGTTAGATAGTATTGCGAGTCAGCATACGGATACAATGCCGTTATATACAATTTTTACATCAGGTTCTACCGGTATTCCTAAAGGTGTATGTGTCGCACATCGTAGTGTGATTGATTTTATCGAAACATTTACCAAAACATTTCATATTAATGAAAATGATGTTATTGGGAATCAGGCTCCCTGGGACTTTGATGTCTCCGTCAAAGATATTTATTCAACAATCAAAACGGGAGCAACTATGCAAATTATACCAAGGCAATATTTTTCAATACCAACTCAATTGTTAGATTTTTTATGTGAAAGAGAAGTCACAACAATTATTTGGGCTGTATCAGCTGTTTGCATTATTTCAACTTTGAAAGGGTTTGAATATAAAGTACCTCATAAGATATCTAAAGTAATGTTTAGTGGTGAAGTCATGCCAATGAAACAGCTTCGTATCTGGCAGTCTTATTTACCAGATACAATGTATGTTAATTTATATGGGCCAACAGAAATCACATGTAATTGTGCTTATCATATAATAAGTCCAATGGATCAGGATGATGTCATTCCTATTGGAAAAGCATTTCAAAATGAAAAAGTCTTTCTTTTGGATGAACACAATCAGGAAGTGATAATACCAGATGTCTTGGGTGAAATCTGTGTCAGTGGAACTGCCGTCAGTCTAGGATACTACAACAATCCACAACAGACACACCAGGCTTTTTGTCAAAATCCTCTGAATCCTTATTATCGAGAAATCATTTATCGTACTGGTGATTTAGGTTATTACAACAAACAAGGTGAATTATGTTTTGCCTCACGTAAAGATTTTCAGATTAAACATATGGGACATAGAATTGAGCTGGGTGAAATTGAAAAGGCCATGCAACATGTTGAAACGATTCAAAGAGCTTGTTGCCTTTATGAAAATCATAAAATCATTGCTTTCTATGATGGTGATATTGAACGTCGTGAATTGACACGTGTTTTAAAAAAAGAATTACCTGCCTTTATGATTCCTAATATTTTTTATAAGGTTCATGGGTTCCCTCTCACAAAAAATGGAAAGATTGATAGACAGAAATTAAAATCAATGATGAAGGAGGATTGCAATGTTTAAACCACAGTATCAGGATGTTATCACAGATTTAGCAACACCAGCATATGTATTTGACATAGATGTTTTACAAGAAAGAATAGAGTTTATTCAAGGCATATTAGGAAAGAATATACAGTTATGTTATGCTATGAAAGCTAATCCCTTTGTGATTAAAAGTATTGAGGGGCTCATTGATTGTTATGAAGTCTGTTCTCATGGTGAATTTGAAATTTGTAAAAGGGCAGGCATACCTATGGAAAAAGTCGTCTTATCGGGTGTATATAAAAACGCTGATGATATTTTAAAGGTTATGAAGACATATCGTGATTGTCTTGTTTATACAAGTGAATCTGTACATCAGTTTACTATGATACATGAAATAGCTAAAAAACTAGATTGTCAGGTACCAGTATTACTGAGAATAACAACAGGGAATCAGTTTGGTATGTCAGAAAAAGAGATATGTCATCTCATTGAGTCTCGCCAACAATATCCTCATGTTGAAATTGTTGGAATTCAACATTTTTCTGGAACTCAAAGAAAAAAATTAAAGTTATATGAACAAGAACTCAAATATGTTGATACACTTTTACAGCGATTAGAAAAAGAGTATGGATATGTTGCAAAAAAATTGGAGTTTGGACCGGGCTTCTATGTGGAATATTTTCATGGAAGTCAGGTCTATGATGAAGTCGAACTTCTCAAAGGTTTTAAAGAACTTTTAGAGGGACTTCATTTTCAAGGGCAGATTATTTTGGAGTTAGGGAGATTTATTGCAGCTAATTGTGGACAATATTATACCGAGATTGTGGATTATAAAGTCAATCAGGTTCCCTATTGCATTGTTGATGGTGGGATGCATCAGATAACATATTATGGTCAGATGATGGCTATGAAAATTCCACATTATCGTCAAATCAAAAAAGAAAAAGGAAATGGTCAAATTATTCAATGTCATGTGTCCGGGTCTTTGTGTACAATCAATGATAATCTGGTTAAGGCTTTACCTTTAGAGAATCCACAGATTGGAGATATTTTAGAATTTCAACGAGTAGGTGCATATGCAATGTGTGAAGGTATATCGCTCTTTTTAAGTCGTGATTTACCAAGTATTTATCTTTATTCAAAACAGAATGGATTATGTTTACAACGTAGTCGTTTTGAAACAAATATATTAAATTACAAAGGAGAATAAGAAAATGGAAAAATTATTAGAATTATTAGAAGAAATTGATGGTGATATTGATTTTAGAGAATGTCAGACATTGATTGATGATGGTGAATTGGATTCATTTGCAATCTTAGAAATTGTAGCTGAAATCAATGATACGTTTGATGTTCAGATTGGAGCTTCAGATATCGTTCCAGAAAACTTTAATTCTGCAGAAGCTATGTGGAAAATGATACAAAGATTAAAAGATGAATAGAAAACATGTACATATTTATAAAAAAAGAATGAAAGTAACAGCAATTATAATGCTTATTATTGGTATTTTATATGGAATGTATATATCTAGAACCACTTATCAGATTGAGGTTCCTCAACTAAAAAAAATAAAAAGTATCGTTTTAATTCAAAAAAAGACCATTCAGGAATTGACCGATCAAGATGCAATAGCTGATATTGCTACTCTCTTGAAAGGGAAAAAAACTCAACAAGAGAGTATGAATAATACTCCTTTCAATGTTAGTCAAAAGATTAGACTTGAGTTTCATTCAAAATATGGTGACATAACCTTTATCTATCTTTATAAGAAAGATAATCAATATTATATAGAGGAACCCTACAATGGTATTTATCAGATGAGTGAGAATGAATATAACAGTATTACTCGTTATCTTAGATAAGAGTAGTGTGTATGTTAGAGGCATGAGTGCCTCTTTTTGTATGGATTGATTTATTTTATAGTGGGAGAAATATTAGTTTTCATTCTTGTTTTGTTGTATAATAGAAAAAAGGGGTGGAAAGGATGGAAATATTAATATCACGTATTTTAAAATATTTAAATGGCTGCTTAAATGATGATCATATGTATCGTATTGGTAGCTTTGTGGTTAAACATTATAATGAAATCTGTCAATATGATTTAGAACAATTTATCAAATCATCAAAGTGTTCTCAAGAAGAAGTACAAGACTTCTTTTATCATCTTGGATTTCATTCTTATGAAGAGTTTCATCAACAGCTTATCATTGATAAACAAATTCGTTTGGACCAGATCAATGCCAGAATGTTACATACTTCTGTAGATAAGTTTTTATCACATTTAAACATTAAATTTTCTAAAGAAGAGTTTTTACATACCATTGATCAGATTTGTGATTTGATTTTTCATGCAAAAAGAGTTGTTATTGTGGGAGCACTATATCCAAGCAGTATTGCAGTTGATTTTCAGACTGATTTGATTACATTGGGAAAAGAAGTAATCGAATATCATCATTTTGATAAAAGTTTTACATTTTCTGAAGATGATGTTGTCATCTTTATCACAGCAACAGGACGTACAATGGAACAAAATGCGAAAAAAATGGTCAATCAGCATCTATGTGATGCTTATGTTGTTTTAGTGACACAAAATACAAAATATATTCAGTTTGAAAATGTCTGCCCTGATTACGTTGTTCATGTTTTAGGAACATTTGATGGTTTGGAATTTAGCTATCAGACAATGATGATTTTAGATTTATTAAGAATCAGATATTATCAAAAATTTTATGAAGAAGAATAAGTGAGAGTTATGAAAAAAAGAGTACAGTATTTTTTGGCATTGACAACTATTTTGATGATGACAGCTTGTCAAAGTCAACAACAGACATCACAAGTTGATGAAGAAAAGCAAGTAGAGATTCAAGAACCAGAAGTGAGGAAGACAGAAATAACTTTATCATTTGTTGGTGATATCACTTTAGGAAATTATATTGGACAGGGTTATGAAGGATCTTTTGATCAGGAATATGAAAAACAGAATCAAGATAGTGCTTATTATCTCAAGAATGTTAAAGATGTTTTTGAAAAAGATGATTTAACGATTGCCAATCTAGAAGGTCCACTCACAACAAGCCCAGATTATGCTGAGAAAACTTTTGTTTTTCAGGGGAAACCTGAATATGTTGATATATTGGCTGAGGGTGATATTGAGGCTGTGACATTAGCTAATAATCATTCTAAAGATCATTTTGAACAAGGTATGACAGATACTAAGGCAATTTTGGATGAAAAAGGAATCAGGCATTTTGGCTATGATGAAAGTTGTATGATTGATGTGAAAGGAATTCAAGTGGGATTTTTAGGTTATGCTTTTCCATATGAACTCACTGCAGAAATGAAAAAAGCAATAAGTGATTTAAAAGCTCAATGTGATATTGTGGTTGTTTATTATCATTGGGGTATTGAACGTGATAAGGCGCCAATGGAATCACAACGCAGTTTAGCTAAACAGACAATTGATGCTGGAGCAGATTTAATTATTGGTTCTCATCCTCATGTCTTACAGGGAATTGAAACATATAAGGGTAAGAAGATTGTTTATAGTTTAGGGAATTTTTGTTTTGGTGGGAATAAAAATCCTAGTGATAAAGATACAGTGATTTATCAGCATACATTCTCATTTGAAAATAACGAATTGGTTCAAGAAGAACATGAAGTGATTCCATGTATGATATCATCTGTATCATCACGTAATAATTATCAGCCAACAATTGTAGAGGGTGAGGATGCCAGTCGTGTTTTAGAAAAAGTGAATGAAATCAAATAGCATGAATTCATGCTGCTTTAGGCTGTTGATAAAGTATATATGGTCAACAGCTTTTATGATATGATGTTTAAAATATATAAATTGAGTCAATTGAAAAAGTCAATTCTATGTTTTGTAAAGGTATAGGATTTCATTTTTATTGAAGAATGATATAATTCTTTCACTTACATTATCTGATGAAACAATGCTAAAATAACTTGGAGGTGAATAATCATGCGCACAAAGTGTTCAGTTTCACAACAAATTATAAATCTAAAGAGTAAAAATATTAAGTTTAATATTATCAATGAGCAATCTGCTATACAATATTTGACACACCATACATATTACTTTAAGTTAAAATCTTTCGCTAAATCTTTTGAATACAATGAAGTAAAAAATGTATATATTAACTTAGATTTTGCATATTTAGTGGAATTATCAAAACTTGATATGTATTTAAGGGAATATATTATCAAACTATCTTTAGATACAGAGCATTTTTTAAAAGTAAAATTAATTAATGATTTAACTCACAATGATAAAGAAGATGGATATCATATTATTGATAAACTTTTTATAAAATATCCATATATTAAACAAAATATAAATCATAAGAAGAATGATTCTGCATGTGCTGATTTGATTCATAAATACCAAAATAATTGGGCTATATGGAACATTGTAGAAGTCCTTTCATTTGGTGATTTTATTAAACTTTTTGAATTATATTACGAACTTTATCCAGAAAATAAGTCTAGAACAATAAATCATTTGTTATGGCCTTTAAAATTTATTAGAAATGCATCAGCTCATAATAATTGCTTATTAAACACTTTAAGAAAACCCTATACTCACACACATTTATACAATAACACAAAAAATATAATTGAACCAAGCAAAGAATTAGTGCTTTTATTAACAAAAATACCAAACATCAGTAAAAATTCTAGACGAAAAAAATTATGAATCCAGTAATCCATGATTTTATAGCAACTTTATTTTTATTTAATGAAGTTTGTACTAGTTCTGTCTTAAAAGAAAAACAATTTAACAGATTAAAAGATTTAATTCATGTCAGATTTATTAAACATAGGGATTATTTTATTAAAGACAATATACTCGTATCTCATTATGAATTTGTAAAAAAATAGTTGATTATTTATACGAAAAATGCATATAATAAGTAGAAGGACAAAAACGAAAGTTTTATGTAGAACAATGCCAGCATTGTTCTGCTTTTTTTATTTAAGGGTTTTATTTGATAATGGTGAATGATACAATATGATTAACAAATATCAAAGTGAGGAAAATATATGGATACGGAAAAAAAGAAATTGGATTTTGATTTTCAATCATGGATTAAAGAGCAACATAATGATGAATATCAGATTGTAGAAGATAATGAATCTTTAATCAGATTAGTTACGGATTATGGAGAGGCTTCTATTCGTTTTACTGTTATTGAACAAAGTACAATTGTAGAGTTCTCTATTGTTTCTAAAAAAGATGATTCAGTGAAATTCTATCTTCATTTTGAGTTGAATGATGAAAATCATGCAAAACAATTATTTGATGAAATGGTAGAAACATTAGTTGGCTTAAAAAATGAAAAAACTTTACAAGTTCTTTTATCATGCTCATCTGGTTTGACAACGTCTATGTTTGCAGAGAACTTAAATAGTGTGGCAGGAATGTTAGGGTTGGATTATCATTTTGATGCTGTTTCTTATTTAAGTATTTATGAAGAAGTTGAAAAATATGATGTGGTTTTGATTGCACCACAGATTGGTTATATGTTGAATCGTTTAAAAGAAAGTTTAACAGATAAATTAGTCCTTCAGATTCCCACAACTGTTTTTGCTTCATATGATGCGCCAGGGGCTTTAAGATTTCTACAAAATGAACTTGAAGAGTATTATACTAACAAAACACAGGAAGCGCAAAAACATCATACGCATTGTATAGAATATGAAAATCGTATTTTATCTATTGTGATTTCTAATAATAAGGCACAAACAAGAATTTATTATCGTTTGAGTGATCATTGTGAAATTATTGATCATAATATGATTATCAAACCTTCTTTAAATGTTTATGATCTTTATGATATTATTGATACTGTTTTATTAAAACATCAATATGTAGATATGATTGGTATTGCAACACCAGGAATTGTTAAAGATGATCAACAGTTAAGAAATTCACCTGATGAAAAAATTCTGGATATAAAAAATGAATTTGAAAAGAAATATGGAATTAAAGTTTTAGTATGTAATAATGCCAATGCTGCAGTTGTGGGATTTTCTTTGGAACATCCTGAATATCAAAATATTATCTTTCACTCACAACCATTTGGTTTTGGTGTAGGAGGACAAGGTATTATTTCTCATGGTCAGATTGTGACAGGAAAAAATGGGGTTGCTGGAGAAGTTCGTTATTTTATTCATCGTATGCAATTTTCTGATGAATGTGCAAAACTGGCATGGACGCAAGAAGGTGTATTAGAGCTTGTGACAAAATCATTATTACCTTCAATATGTATTATGGGACCTGAAGCAATTGCTGTGTACTCACCTATGACAAATGATATGAATGAAGTCAGAAATAAACTCTTATCATTTATTCCTGAAGATTATATGCCAGAGCTTTACTCTATTAAAGAAGTGAGTCCATATATGCTAGATGGTCTTACAAAACTATGTGTCAATGATTTAAAAAAGAATTAAAAAGATTGTATAAAATGGAAAAATAGCCTAATATTATAAGATAGTGAAAGTGAGTGAATAAAATGAAAGAAAGAATTGTATTTATGGGAACAGCATCATTTTCGTTGGCTGTTTTGAAAATGCTGATAGAAGAGGGTTACAATATTGTTGGCGTTGTCACTCAGCCTGATCGTTATGTAGGGAGAAAAAAAGTTTTGACAATGCCAGATGTAAAAGTAGAAGCTTTAAAATATGATATTCCTGTTATTCAACCTGCACGTATTAAAGAAGATTACCAGGCAGTTGCAGATTTAAAACCTGATTTGATTATTACAGCAGCGTATGGTCAGATTGTACCACAGGCTGTTTTGGATATTCCTCGTTTAGGATGTATTAATGTTCATGCATCATTGTTACCATTATATCGTGGGGGTGCACCAGTACATCAGGCTATTATTGATGGACAAGAGAAAACAGGTGTCACAATTATGTATATGGTCAAAAAAATGGATGCTGGAGATATGATTGCCCAAAAAGAAACACCTATCTTAGAAGATGATACAGTAGGTATTTTATATGATCGTTTAAGTGATTTAGGTGCCAAATTATTAAAAGAAACATTACCAGATATTTTAAAGGGAACAAATCAACGTATACCTCAAGATGAAAATCTAGTGACTTATGCGCCCACTCTTTCTAGAGAAGATGAACGTCTTGACTGGAATATGTCTGCTAGACAAGTTTATAATAAAGTTCGTGGAACAAATCCATGGCCAGGAAGTTATACAACTTATCAGGGAAAGACTGTTAAAATCTGGGCAGGACAAGTTCATCAATGTGAAAATGCGATGAAACATCATGCTCATCAGGATAATGGAACGATTGTCAAGATTTTTAAAGATGCTATTGGAGTTAAAGTGAATGATGGCGTTTATCTGATTACAGAATTACAATTAGAAGGTAAAAAAAGAATGTCTGTAAAAGATTATTTAAATGGACATTGCATTTTTGAAGTCGATACAAAGTTTGAATAAAACTTTGTATTTTCTTTATAAAGAGCTTGTATATTAATAAGAATCATAAAAAGGAAATGGAGATTATTTTGATTTAAAATATATCCATATGTAGATTTTTTATGGCGAGATGATTCAATAGTAGTAAACTTTTTAAATCAATAGTGAACTTTCTATTTTATATTCCATTTTTATGATATTCTCTTTTTAAGAGAAGTTATTGCATAAGAAGGTAACAATGTTTTAACAATGATCATTCAAGGAGCTAACATATGAATTATAAAATCATTCAAAAAGAAGCATTTCGTTTTGTAGGAGTCAGTAAACGTGTATCACTTCAATTTGAAGGTGTGAATAATGAAATTGTACAATTAGCAAGTCAAATAACAGAGGAACAAAAAAGAGAGTTGCATCAACTACAAAATATGGAACCGTATGAAATTGTGAATGTATCTTATGATTCTGATACTGATTTTCTGGAAGAAAAAGGACAACTGACACATATGATTGGTGTCTTAACGACATGCGTTGATATCAGTGATCAATTTGATCAACTTTCAGTTCCTTCGCTGACATGGGTAGTATTTCCAAATGAAGGACCATTCCCATCAACTTTACAAAACACAATGGCAAGCATTTATGCTAAGTGGCTTCCAACTTCTGATTATGAACTGGCAGATTCGTTATCATTTTCTTTTACAAAAATGGATGAACATCAAGATCATTATGCCTACAGTGAGGTCTGGATTCCTGTTCAATTGAAAAAATAAGAAAATAGAAAAGTTTAAGCAGTTTATTGGAATGATGAACTGCTTTTTTATATGATTCTACTTTTACGTGGTGTCATTTTTATCTGTTTTCGTTATAATGAAGGCAGGAGGAATCATTATGGATCAAAAGAAAATAGGATTATTCATAGCAACTTGTCGTAAGAAAAAAGGATTAACTCAAAAGCAATTGGCAGAAAAACTTTCTGTTACAGATAAATCCGTATCTAAATGGGAAAGGGGCATTCATCTTCCTGATGCTTCGCTTTATATCCCTTTATGTGAAATATTAGGAATAACTATAAGTGAATTTTTCTTAGGAGAATATGAAACAGAACATCATGAAGTTGTTCCACAAGTTTTAAAAGAAGATTATCATAAGATGCAACGCAATGAAAGATGGAATATGGTTTTATTTATCGTATCAATGCTTAGTGTATTTTGGATATCTTTTACGTGGCACTGGGATTTAGGATGGTTAATGTTGGAAGAACATTTGGCTCCATTTGCGAATATGTATTATTTGTCATATGGATATTGGTTGGCTTATTATCTTATATTTAAAAGAAAAAAGTTTGGATATGTTTTGATGTGGATCATTTATTTGATTTTAGTAAGTGGTATTATAGCAAACTGGGGATATGCTTTTGATGTTATGTTAAATCATATTGATTTTTGGATAAATAGTGCATTCACAATCTGGGGAGTGTATAATGGAGATATAAGATTTCGTAATCTTTTAAAAAAGAAAAGTGAGGAATAAAATATGCGAATGGTTGATTTGATTGAAAAGAAAAAAGATGGATTCAAACATACTCCAGAAGAGATTCACTTTATTGTAGCAGGTTATACAAAAGGTGATATACCTGATTATCAGATGAGTGCATGGTTGATGGCCGTTTGTTTTCAAGGCTTAGATAAAGAAGAAACAGCTATTTTAACCAAAGAAATGATGCATAGTGGTGATGTTATTGATTTAACTCGTATTCAAGGAATCAAAGTTGATAAACATAGCACTGGCGGTGTTGGTGATAAAACATCTTTGGTTTTAGGACCGATTGTGGCAGCCTGTGGAGTACCAGTAGCTAAAATGAGTGGAAGAGGATTAGGACATACTGGTGGAACATTGGATAAATTAGAATCTATACCGGGACTTCATATTATGATTGATGAAGAAGATTTTGTGAAGCAGGTTAATGATTGTGGATTGGCGATTATTGGACAGAGTGGTCATTTAGATCCAGCTGATAAAAAAATGTATGCCTTACGTGATGTTACCGCAACTGTTTCCTGTATTCCATTAATTGCATCTTCTATCATGTCAAAAAAACTGGCGGCCGGCAGTGATGCGATATTGTTAGATGTCAAATATGGTGATGGTGCCTTTATGAATACAATTGAAGAAGCTAAAGAATTGGCACGTACAATGATTGAAATTGGTGATTCGCTTGGCAAAGATACCAGAGCAACCATTTCTAATATGAGTCAGCCGTTAGGTTATGCTATTGGAAATAGTCTGGAAGTTAAAGAAGCTATTGATACTTTAAATGGGCATGGGCCAGAAGATTTATTAGAGCTTTGTTTACAGGCCGGAAGTCATATGTTAATTCAGGCTCAAAAAACAGATTCGCTCATTACCGCAAGAAAAATGCTTGAAGATGCTATTGAAAGTAAAAAAGCACTTCGTACATTATGTGCTATGGTCAAAGCACAAGGTGGCGATGATGCCTTTATCAGACATCCAGAAATGTTTCCTAAAGCAAAAGAAGTGATTCCTGTTTATAGTCAACAAACAGGATATGTCAAAGATTTAAAAGCAAAGCCTTTAGGAATAGTGAGTATGAAACTAGGTGGAGGACGTGAAAAAACAGATGATGACATTGATTATAGTGTCGGTCTCGTTCTTCATAAAAAAATAGGAGATTTTGTAAGAAAAGGTGAAGTGTTAGTTGAAGTTCATACAAATACGGGTTTGAGTCAGGAGCTTGAAACTGAGATTTTCAATGCTTATGATTTTTCAGATGAATTTGTTGGAAAGCCACAACTCATTGATGAAGTTTTGTCATAATTATTTTCAAAAAGTGATATTTTTATATGTGATGTTGAAAAATGATGTATAATAATATGCGGTGGTGAAAATAATGGGAAAATTTTTATTTTTTGATATTGATGGGACATTAGTAGGAAAATCTAAAATGGTAACAGAGAAAACAAAGTTGGCCATTCAAAATGCAAGACAAAATGGACATCGTGCTTTTCTTTGTACAGGGCGTGCTCCAACGTCTATTGTAGGGGATATTCGAAATATTGAATTCGATGGTGCTATTTGTAGTGCTGGAGGATTTGTCATTGTGGATGGAGAATATATTTTTGAAAACTTTATGAATCAATATATTCTATCTGAAGTCATGACTTTATTCATTAATAATCATATTTTATTTACATTAGAAACAAAAAAAGCTTTATATCAGACACCAGGTGTGAATGAATTTTTTGATCAGAAACATCAAAAAGATTGTGAAAACAATCTTGAATTAATGCGCTTTTTCCAACTCAGACGTATGGGTGAAAATCGTTTGCCAATTAAAGACTTTAATATTTTAACGACAGGTGTCACAAAAGTGTGCTTTATTGCTCCAAATAAACAAAGTTTTTATGACTGTGTACCATTTTTAGAAGAATTCTTTAATATTGTGACTTTTTCAAAAGAAGAAGATGATTTTATCAATGGTGAAATTATTTTAAAGCATTGTACAAAAGCTGATGGTATTTTAAAGGTTGTGAATCATTTTCATGGTCAGATGAAAGATACAATTGGTTTTGGTGATAGTATGAATGATTATCAGATGCTTCAAGAAGTCGAAACAGGTGTTGTTTATGAAGGAGCATCAGATAATTTAAAAGCGTTAGGAAAATATTTCTTTACTGATCCAGATCAAGATGGTATTTATAAGGTTATGAAAGAAATGGATTTAATAGGATAATACAATATCAGGCTTGAATGGAATCAAGCCTTTTTCAATGAAAAAATTTGTCATTCTTTTCTTTAAAAGAAGCTTTTTGATGATAAAAATGATTTATTTCATAGAAAAATAAGTATTTGATTATTATTTTTGATACAATCATTATGTCTTCTATCTATTTGAGAAAAAAACATGTTTTTTGATAAAAAAGGATTATAATAAAATTATCAGATAAGGAGGCTTCTTTATGGACATTGTTTTATCAAGAATTTTAAAGTATTTAAATGGATGTTTAGATGATGACCATATGTATCGCATTGGATTGTTTATTGTTCATCATTATGTGGAGATGGAAGATTATTCATTGCAAAGGGTCATGGAGGAAGGGCATTTTAGTGAAGATGAGATTTTAGATTTCTGTCGTCACTTAGGTTTCCAGACATATGAAGATTTTCAAGACGAACTGATTGCGGATTATATGCTTCGTGTTTCTCAGATTCGTGCACGTATGTTAGGTGTTTCTGCTGCTGGATTAATTGAACAATTAGATTCATCTTATGATAAAGAAAATCTTGTGAAGGAATTAGAATTAATCTGTGAACTTATATTTAAAAATAAACGTGTGATTCTTATTGGAGCTTTGTATCCAACAAGTATTGCTGTAGAATTCCAGACGGATTTTATTACTTTTGGTAAAGAAGTGATTCAATATCATCATTTTGTGAAAGATTTTCAATTCCAAAAAGATGATGTCGTTATTTTTATGAGTGCAACAGGAAGAACATTGCATGATTATTTAAAAGAAAGTGCGCATCAAAATATCCAGGATGCTCAAATTGTGTTATTGACACAAAATGTTAAATATAAAAATAAAAATGATTTAGGAGCACAATATGTGATTCAGGTTCCAGGACGTTTTGATGGTATTCAATTCAATTATCAGATGATGATGATTTTTGATGTTTTACGTATTTATTATTATACAAAATATTATATTTAGAAGGTTTCATTTATGGATGTTAAAGCAATTATGTGTGATGTTGATGGAACATTATTAAATAGTCAAGGAATTGTTTCACCAATGACAGTAGAAATGATTAAAAAAGCAAGAGAAAAAGGTATTTTATTTGGTTTATCAACTGGTAGAGATGTGCATAGTGTCAAAACGCTTTTAAATATTTGGGGTATTGATGGTTTGGTAGATGCGATTGTAGGAACAGGTGGCGCTGAAATTTATGATTATACTCTTCAAGTCGATAAATCAAGCTATCCACTGGATGGAGAACTGATTAAAGACATTATTCATCATTATGAAGATATGGATGTCAATTTTGCAGTGCCATATCAAGGTGTATTGTATGCACCAAAAGATGATGATTATATTCAAATGTTATCTAGAGATGATCGTGTGCCTTATGAGGTTGTAGATTTTGATGAATTCTTAAAGGAACCTCGTCCTAAACTGATTATTATCTGTAATCCTGAATATATGGATAAAGTTGTGGAAAGAAGTCAGACATTTTCAAATGATAAATATAAATCATCTTCTTTAAAAACAGCCAGTGTTTTATATGAATATATGGATCCAAGAGTCACAAAAACACATGGATTACAGGAAGTTATGGCAATGCATGATATTTCAATGGAACAATTATGTACATTTGGAGATGCCGATAATGATTATGATATGACACTTCATGCTGGTGTAGGTGTTGTGATGGCGAATGGTAGTGATAAGACAAAGAGCGTCGCTGATTATATCACTGACGATAATGATCATGATGGTATTGGAAAATTTATTGAAAAACATATTTTATAAGCTTTCATTTTGATGAAGGCTTTTTTTCATGTATAATAAAAATAGGGGTGATAGGGATGAATATAGCTTTGATAGCACATGATTCTAAAAAACAGGAAATGATTGAATTTGTGAAAAAACATGAAGCTTTTTTTAAACAGCATTCGTTATTTGCGACAGGAACAACAGGACTTAAAATTATGGAAAATACAGATTTGAAAGTTCATCGCTGTTTATCTGGACCATATGGTGGAGATCAGCAGATTGGAGGATATGTGGGAGAAGGAAAAATGGATTTTGTGATTTTCTTTAGAGATCCTTTGACAGCGCAGCCACATGAACCAGATATTAATGCTTTAATGCGTGTTTGTGATGTGCATCAGGTTCCTCTAGCATCACATCAAAAAACGGCAGAACTGATTATAAAAACTTTAGAAAGTGAGGGAAGTATAGAATGAAGTATGAAATTCAAGGAACGCCTTTTCCAGTTGTCATTTGTGAATTAGAAAAGGGAGAAAAAATGGTGAGTGATAGTGGAGCTATGGCTTGGATGGATCCATGTATGACGATGGAAACAACAAGCGGTGGTATAGGGAAAGCTTTTGGGAGAATGTTTTCAGGTGAAACAATGTTTTTAAATGTCTATCAGGCTAGAGAAGCTGGTAAAATTGCTTTTGGTTCTTCATTTCCTGGTGAAATTCGTAAATATGATATTGCGCCTGGACAGGAAATCGTTGTCCAAAAATCATCTGTTCTGGCATGTGAAGAGACAGTAGAAAGAAGTGTTTTCTTTAATAAAAAAGTATCTACAGGTCTTTTTGGTGGTGAAGGTTTTGTCATGAGTCGTTTATCAGGACATGGTATTGCATTTATTGAACTTGATGGCGCAACGGTTGAATATCAGCTAGAAGCAGGGCAACAGCTGATTGTTGATTCAGGAAATCTGGCTATCATGGATGCGACGTGTCAATTGGCAATACAAAGTGTACCAGGCATGAAAAATAAATTATTAGGTGGCGAAGGTTTATTCAATACAGTGATTACAGGACCAGGACGTGTCGTTTTACAGACAATGCCAATATCAACAGTCGCCAATAGTATTCTTCCTTTTATACCAACTGGTAAGTAGACGATGATTTTTAATATAAGTGGTCGCACAGATATCGTTGCTTTTTATAGTGACTGGCTATTTCAACGTATCAAAGAAGGATATGTCTATGTGAGAAATCCTTATTATCCAACCCAGATTACCAAATATTTGATTAATGAGGATGTTGTTGATTGTTTTATTTTCTGTACAAAAAATCCTCGACCTATATTATCTTGTTTAGATAAACTGAAGCCTTATCCTTCTTTTTTCTATGTGACCATAACGCCTTATGGTCGCGATATAGAGCCTCATGTTCCTGATTATCAAAAAGTCATATCAGACATTCAAAAGCTATCTTCTCAATTAGGAAAACAGGCTATAGGTATAAGATATGATCCTATTTTTATCAATCAGGAATATACAATAGAGAAGCATCTTTATTATTTTGAAGATATCCTCTCTCAGCTTCAAGGTTATGTTCATCATTGTGTGATCAGTTTTATTGATCTTTATCAAAAAACAAAAAGAAACTTTCCTGGTATTCAGGAAGTTCCTTTGTTTTGGCAACAACAGCTGGTAAAAGCTTTTGTACAGATTGCTAAAAAATATCAATTTCAGGTTCAAATGTGTGCAGAACCATATGATTTTTCAGAGTATGGTGTTTTATCACAAAGTTGTTTGAATGCGAGAATACTCAAAGATATAACAGGATATGATTTTATATCTGTGTCTAGTCAGCCTTTAAGACAACATTGTCATTGTTATCCAAGTCGAGATATAGGGGAATATAATACATGCCCACATGGTTGTTTATATTGTTATGCAAATGAAAATAAGCAAAAAGTTATAGAAAACTATCAACTTCATGATCCTTTATCTCCATTGCTGATAGGACATGTTCATGAAGATGATATCATCAAGCAGGCTAAACAAAAAAGTTATAAAAACAGACAATTATCTTTGGATATATAAAAAATGCAAGGTGGATTACCATCTTGCATTTTTAAGATAAGAGCCAATCAATGAGATATAAAGATTTGATACCCTCATAGGATTTAATATAGCTTCTATCCATTGATAAAATTATTTTTACCATTATGTAAAACTTTACATTATTCCCACATCTGCAAATACCAGTTACAATTTTAACAAGATGAATATCTTTGTTTGAAATGAGCTGATTTAAATATTCGGGACGGTTTATAAGCTTAGTCATGAAATTCCTTCTATCTTTTTTATATATTATATCCGAAAATATAAAAAACAATAGTTTCGGACATACAAGTCTAAAACTTTGTAAAAACGATATTTTTCGACATATAAACTCATTATTTCAACAAATTGTACAAATGATTTGTTTTGTTAATATGTCTACATAATAAATGAGGTCAACATTTCTCATTTTTATGAGATATGTGGTTTTTATGATTTGTCATCATTTTGATACAAAAATGAATGAAGTGAATAGAATAAGTTTTTTGTTGAAGTAAGCATAAACAATCTTTGTAAAAATGGACTGTTTTTCGCTTTTTTTCATATAATAAATTGAGGTGTTTTGATGATAAAAAAATGCTTGATTTGTTTATGTGTCTTCGTATTATGTCTCCAGATAACACCGGTTCATGGGGAAGAATTAAAATTAGCACCAAATGCTTCAGCATCCTTATTAATGGAAGCATCAAGTCGACAGGTTCTTTATTCAAATCATGAAAAAGAAAAGCTTTTTCCAGCTTCTACCACAAAGATTATGACCATGATTTTACTTTTTGAAGCTATTGAAAAAGGCAGTTTAAAATGGGATGAAGAGTTGACATGCAGCGCCTATGCAGCCAGTATGGGTGGTAGCCAGATTTACCTGGAAGAAGGAGAAAAAATGAGTGTCGCAGATTTGTTTAAAGCGATTAGTATTGCTTCTGCTAATGATGCCTGTGTGATGATTGGAGAACGTATTGCTGGAACGAATGATAATTTTGTGAAAATGATGAATGAAAAAGCGAAGGAACTCAAATTGGTGAATACTCACTTTGTGAATCCTACCGGTTTACATGATGATAATCATTATACTTGTGCCTTGGATTTAGGAACAATGGCCGCCTATTTAATAGAAATGGGTGGAGAACGTTTATTACAGACAACTTCTTTATATGATAGTTACATCCGTGAAGATACTGCTCATAAGTTTTGGCTTGTGAATACGAATAAGTTATTGAAATCTTATCAAGGAGCTGATGGATTAAAGACAGGTTATACCAAAGAAGCAGGCTATTGCATTGTTTCAACTGCCAAAAGAAATGGTTTAAGATTAATAGCGATTGTTTTAAAAGAAAGTGATCCTAAAGTCAGAAATCAGGAAGTATCACAACTCTTGGATTATGGATTTTCTTTATACGAAAACATCACTTTATTTCAAAAAAATGATATCATTGAAAAAGTTAACATTGATAATGCCCGTGTATCTCAAGTGGAAATCATAGCAAAAGTTGATATTCAGTATGTTCAAGATAAAAATGATACGACCAAAGTCACTTATCAGATGAATTATACAAATCTTGTGCCACCATTAAAAAAAGGTGAAGTGGTTGGTCATCTGTTATTGATGCGTGGAGATATTAATATTGGTTCTTTTGATGTTACTGTGAAAACGGATGTTGAAGGCTTGTCTTTTGTAGAAAAAGTCGTCAATCAACTCAAAGTTTTACTTTAAAAATCTATCTTGTGATGGATTTTTTATTTTGCATAAATATTCTAGTTTTGTTGAATAAGTTCTAGTTTTAGCGAAACGATTTTTTTTCATTTAGAATTGGTATATGATACCAAAGAAGGAGGAAGAGATATGGATAATCATATAGAGATTGAAAAAACAAATCATCTGATTATTGTTCATTTTTATGGTGAAATTGATAGTGTTATGGCACCGGTTTATCGTGGACAGTTAAGTGATTTGATAGATGAGAGTGAAGAAGATGTGATTTTTGATTTTCAAAATACATCTTTTATAGATAGTTCAGGCATAGGACTTGTGCTAGGACGTTATAATCAGTTGAAATTTGAACATCGTACACTGATTTTAACAGGATTAAATCCTGTGGCTTATCGTCTTTTTGAATTAACAGGAATGTTTCAGATTATGCCTTATTATGAATCAATAGAAAATTTAAAGGAGGGAACATTATGAATCAAATGGAAGTCAGTTTTAGCGCTATCTTGGATAATGAAAATTTTGCCAGAACAACGGTAGCGGCTTTTTTAACACCTTTAAATCCAACTATTGACGAAATTATTGAATGGAAAACAATTGTATCAGAAGCAGTCAGTAATGCTATTATTCATGGTTATAATCAAAATACAGAATGTTCTGTGGTTATGAAAATGAAGATTGATGGACGTCAGGTTCAACTGATTGTACAGGATTATGGTAAGGGGATTGAAAATTTAGAAGAAGTCAAAGCACCTTTTTATACAACTGCAAAAGACCTTGAACATGCAGGAATGGGATTAACCATTATTGAAACACTGGCGGATCAGTTAGAAATAGAAAGTGTTGTCAATATAGGAACAAAACTTATCATCACAAAAAGTTTAAAGAATCATGACACAATCTAAAACATTGGATCTTTTAAAAAAAGTCCGTTTAGGGGATGAACAGGCTAAAGAAGAGGTCGTTAAAGATAATTTAGGATTAGTTTGGTCAATTGTGCATAGATTTAAAAATAGTTATTATGATAAAGAGGATTTATTTCAGATTGGCTGTATTGGTTTGATGAAGGCTATTAATCATTTTGATACATCATATCAGGTTCAGTTTTCAACCTATGCAGTACCCATTATTATGGGCGAAATTAAACGCTATTTTAGAGATGATGGAACCATTAAAGTTTCTCGTTCTTTAAAAGAATTAAATATTAAAGTCACCAAAGCAAAAGAATACCTGCAAAGTCAAAACAATCAGGAACCAACGATTGAAGATGTCGCCAAGTATTTAGGTGTTGAACCACAGGACGTTGTAGAAGCCATAGATGCTTCTTATTATCCAACATCATTAAATGAACCAATTTATGAAAAAGATGGATCGACGATCAGTGTAGAAGATCGTCTGATTGATAAAAGTGATGAAATGTGGTTTGAAAAGATTGCTTTAGAAATGGAAATGGAAAAACTGGATGATAAAGAAAAAATGATTATTTATATGCGTTATCAATTGGATTATAATCAAGATAAAATTGCGAAATATTTAGGTATTTCTCAAGTACAGGTTTCTCGATTAGAAAAGAAAATTGTGACAAAATTAAGAACACGCTTAAAAGATGGAAAATAGTATGCTATAATACATCAGAGGCGAGAAAAATGGAAAAAAGTGATTTTAAAAAATCTTTATTAGAATATATCAAAGTCATTATTATAACAGTGGTTTTCACACTGGGCGTTCTATATTTTGTTCAGATATCAAGAGTTGTAGGTTCATCAATGGAGCCGACTTATCAAAATGGAAATATCATTTTGGTTGATAAATTCTTTTATAAAAGAGGGAAACCCTCTTATAATGATATTGTTGTTGTGAAGTATCATGTGGGGGAGGGTGAAGATCAGATTATTAAAAGAATTGTTGGGTTGCCAGGTGATCATCTTGAAATGAAAGATAATCAGCTTTATCGTAATGGTCAATTACTGAATGAAGATTATATCAATGGACCTATGGAAGGTAATGAAGATTTTTCTTATGATATTCCAGAAGGTAAGATTTTTGTGATGGGGGATAATCGTAATCACAGTGTTGACTCTAGAAATATAGGATATATTGATTTTGATGATCAGGTTGTTGGTCGTGTCTTTTTTAAGGTCTTTTGATAAGACCTTTTTCTTTTGGGAGGTTTTATGAAAAAATTAAGATATGAACGTGTATTATTAGTAGGTGTGATTTTATGTTTACTCATTGGAATGATTGGATATATGTATTGTCATCGAAGTCGTTATTATGAATATCAGGGAGCTATGACAACTTATATAGGCACATATCATAAGGATGAAAAAATTTATACGTTTGATTTCAAGGGATTTCAAAAAGATGATCAATATTATTTATCTCTCAATGATTTATATAACTGGTTTGTGATTCAAGATCAAAATGCCAAGGTCTATGTTGACTATGGTAAACATACGATGGTTTATCAATTACATGATGTGACTTATCATATTGATTTTGGAAGAGATGAAATTAGATATAATGGAAATTGTATAAATGTAAGTAAAAATAATCAACATATTTATATTTCTCATAAAAATATATACCTTTCTGTCTATTATATAGAAAAAACACTGTTAAAAAATGAAAATCAAATCAAAATAGAAAATAAAACCGCTATCATTTCATAAATTTTATGATTTTTGTAGTCAAGATGGCATTTTTTTGATAGAATTGATTCATATTTGAAAGATGGAAAAACATCTCTCAAAGGAAAGGGTGAAAATATGGCATATAAATTTAATATTACTCGTGGTAATGCAATTTTAAATTTTTCTGAAGAATTCTGTCAAAGTCGTTGTCAATTAATTGAAAGTGAGTCTTTTGCGAAAGTTTTAGAAAAATATATTAAACATATTAAAAGAACTGATACAACTATTTACGAATATTTACATGCTATTGAAGAAGATGATGTTGACTTATTAAGAGATTTAAGAGATGTTTTTAAATTATTATTAGTCATGTCAGTAGAAGAAGTTTGTGCTATGCGTTCTCAGACAAAAGCATATTTTAAAGATCGTGATATGTTTATTGCTTTGGTTGAAGATATTTATTTATTCTGGCGTCGTTTACAAAGATATGCAATTGTTTTTAATGAAACAAAAAGAGCAGGTTATCAAAATGTTCAGTTTGCAGATGCACAAAGTGAATTTGAAGAATTGGTATTAGAAGTTTATCGTTCTATTCAATCAGCGATTGGAAAGAAAGATAAAGTTTTACGTCAGATTACTGCAGGGGTAAATGCTGGTTTAGCTGTAACGCATATGCGACCATTTTTACCATATGAATATCGTAATTTAGATGAAATTCCATTTATTGAATCTGTTGTTATTCATCCACCATTTATTGCTTATTCTAAACGTAATAAACGTGATGGAGTCTTTCCAGAAATCAAAACAAATCCTATTGAAGATAAAAAATTCGATGCAGAATCATGGTTATGTTATCCTGCAAAAGTAGGAGATTTGTTATGTTTTGTTTACTTTAACGTGAAATTTATGGCACAAGGTGTAACATTATGTAACTTGTTTGATTTGGCTGATGAATCTGAATATCGTAATCGTAAACCAGATTTAATTTATGTTTATGGTTATGAAGATGGTGAAATGAATCAGGCTTTCTATCAGGATGAATCTAATGATATGATTGTTGCTTTATTATCAGCAAGTGATGATTTTGATTATTTTGGATATATGAAAAAAATGTGTTTAACATTGCATAATGTTCAAAAGATTAATCATCGTGAATTACCAATCCATGGAGCTATGGTTAAAATGACACTTCATAATGGTGAAACAAAAAATATCGTTGTTATGGGTGATAGTGGAGCTGGTAAGAGTGAAACAATTGAACAGATTAAAGTGATTGGAGCTGCTTATATTACAGACTTAAAGACAATCTATGATGATATGGGAGTACTTTCACTGGGTGATAAAGGAAAAGTGAAGACTTCAGGAACTGAAATTGGAGCTTTTGTTAGATTAGATGACTTGGATGCAGGATATAGCTTTAAAGAATTAGACCGTTCAGTCTTTATGAATCCAGATAAAGTCAATGCACGTATTGTCATTCCAATTACAGATTATAAAGATGTTGTGGCAAAACATGATGTTGATTTGTTCTTATATGCAAATAACTATGATGAAGATGGTGAAGCATTAAGTTTCTTTGATACACCAGAAGAAGCTTTAGAAGTCTTCAGAGCAGGAAATCGTATGGCAAAAGGAACAACAACAGAATATGGACTTGTAGGAAGCTATTTTGCGAATCCATTTGGACCAGTTCAAAGAAGAGAACAGACTGAACCTATTTTACAGGATTATTTTAAAAGAATGTTTAAGCAAGGTGTAAAAGTTGGTCAGTTGCGTACACGTTTAGGTATTAAAGGAAACGAACATCAAGGACCAAAAGATGCAGCTATTGCCATTTTAAAATATGTAACAGGTGAGGAAGAATTAAAAGAATTACCTGTTGAAGAATAATAGGAAACAGCAATGTTTCCTATTTTTTAAAAGGAGGAGAAATATATGTGGATTATATTTGGAATATTAACTCTTATCATGACTTTATTGAATTTGTATATGTATAATGCTGGTAAAAATTATCATATTTTTATGGTTCTTTCCTTATTCTTGATGGCATTGACACTTTGCGATCAGTATCAAATGATAGCGTCTTGGAGTTTAGCAGGGGATTGGAGTGCTATTGCAGATGTTGCACCAACATTATCTATGATGCTATGGATATTTGTAATAGGTTCTTTTGTGGTGAATGTCATACCATTATTATTAAGTTATCGTAAGAATCGTTAATAAGTATGATGCTTTATTTATGAAAATAAAAAAGATTGTCTAAATATCAATGATATCTTGACAATCTTTTTTTATTAATAGATTCCTTGAGAAATCATAGCAGCTACAACTTTTTCAAATCCAGCAATATTAGCTCCTTTAATTAAATCGTAACCTAAACCATATTTTTGAGCAGCTTTGACTGAAGAATCATGAATATCAACCATGATATCATGTAACTTCTGATCAACTTCTTCAGCGCTCCAGCTATAACGCATAGAGTTTTGAGCCATTTCTAATGCAGATACAGCAACTCCACCAGCATTTGCTGCTTTTGCAGGTCCTAAAGTTCCACCATTTTCTAAGAAGTAAGTAATGGCTTCAGGTGTTGTAGGCATGTTAGCACCTTCAATAATATATTTCACTCCATTAGCAACCAATTGTTTAGCTTCTTCTAATCCAATTTCATTTTGTGTTGCACATGGGAAAGCCATATCAACTTTTAATCCCCATGGTTTTTCACCTGGATGGAATTCACAACCAAATTTTTCAGCATAATCTTTAAGTTTAACATCATTTGAACTTCTGATTTTTAATAAGAAATCAATCTTTTCATCAGTTGTAATTCCATCAGGATCATAAACATACCCATCTCTACCAGAAATAGACACAACTTTTGCACCATATTCTCTGGCTTTTAAACATACACCCCAGGCAACATTTCCATAACCTGAACATGCAATTGTTTTACCTTCATAAGAATCATTAAAGTGTTTTAAAACTTCTTTACCATAATAAACAGCACCAAATCCAGTTGCTTCAGGTCGAATTAAAGATCCACCATATGGTAATGGTTTACCAGTTAAGACACCATTTTCATAGGCTCCTCTGATTCTTTTATATTGTCCATACATATATCCAATTTCTCTGGCACCTGTTCCAATATCCCCAGCAGGTACGTCAACGTCTGGTCCAATATGACGATATAATTCAGTCATAAATGATTGACAGAAACGCATGATTTCATTGTCTGATTTTCCTTGTGGATCGAAATCAGAACCACCTTTACCTCCACCAATTGGTAAAGTTGTTAATGAATTTTTAAAGATTTGTTCAAAACCTAAGAATTTAATAATTCCTAAATTGACAGATGGATGTAATCTTAAACCACCTTTATATGGTCCAATCGCATTTGAGAATTGAACACGATATCCTCTATTGACATGAACTTTTCCCTGATCATCTTGCCAAGGAACTTTGAACATAATAGCTCTATCAGGTTCTACCAATCTTTCTAAAATAGCCATATCCTCGTATTCAGGATGAGCTTCAATAACAGGTTCTAAGCTTTCCAAGACTTCTTCTACAGCTTGAATAAATTCAGGCTGATCAGCATTTTTTCTTTTTACATCTTCTAAAACTCTTTCAATATATTTCATAGTTTGAATCCTCCTTGAACTTATTATATACAATGATAAATAAAAAACAAGCATTTTAATAAAAAATTATTACATTTTTTGAAATTTAGATAAAATAATTCTTATTTTTTAGTATAAATAGAATTAAATGATAGATTTGTTTTGAAAATAATAAATTTTTATAATGTTATGAATAAAGTTTTCATTCTTTATAAAATATGTTAAACTACAAGAGGTGATAAAAAATGATGAAAAAATTTAAAGAATATCGTACATTTTTATTTTGTCTTTTCTTATTTATTATATTGATGATTTTGAGTCTTTATGCTTTTATGCAAAAAGCTTTACCACAGGCCATAGGTTGTCTTTTATTATCATTGATTGCACTTTTATTAATGACTGCAAGATATAAGATTATTTTATTTGATAATGAAATGATGATTTATGAGTGGAAAGTTGCAGCTATGTTACCCACATTGATTCCTTATCAAAATATTCAATCCATTCAAAAAAAGTCTAAGCATCATATTATTGTTGAGCATCAAAAAACAAGTCATATCTATGTTTTTAACAGTGATGCTTTTTTAGAAGCTTATAATGAGTTCACTCAAGAGGATAAAAGCAATGAAAATGAATAAACAATGTTTACCATGTCTGGTTAATCAGGTTGTCAAGATGGCAAGTATGACAGGATGTCTGAATCAGGATGAATTGTTTCACCAGTTTTTTGCTTATATGAGTCAGGTTGATTTTACAAAAACAAACCCTGAAATTATAGGTGAAGTTTTTGACATGGTCAAAGCGTATATTCATCATGATGATCCTTACTATCAGTTAAGACGTGATTATAATCAGATGTTTTTAAAACAACTGAATCAATTAGATAACCAGATTCATTCTTTTGAAGAGGCTGTTAAATATGCTATTGTGGGAAATGTTATCGATTTTAGTCCTATCCATCAAAATGTACAAAAAGATATGATGACTTATTTTCAAAATATGGATCAATTATCTTTAACTATTAATCATGTTGAAAGATTAAAAGAAGATTTAATGAATGCTTCTTCTTTAGTCTATCTGGGAGATAATTGTGGTGAAATATGTCTTGATTTATTGTTGATTAAAAGAATAAAAGCAATGAATCCTCAACTCAAAATCTATTTTGTGACAAGAGGGAAACCGGTTGTTAATGATTCTATATTAGAAGATGCTTATGAAGTTGGTATGGATCAATATGCAACAATTATTTCTAATGGGGATGGATCACTGGGCACGATTCTTTCTTGTGTCAGTCAAGAGTTTTTAGATGTTTATCATCAGGCCGATCTCATCATTGCGAAAGGTCAAGCTAATTTTGAAAGTTTAAGTGAGGAAGATAAGAATATTTATTTCTTATTGATGGTAAAATGTGATGTAATCAGCCGATATATAGGTGTGAAGCAAAAATCATTTGTCTGTCTATCTCAGAAAATGAGGTGAGAAAGTGGAATTACATATTCAAAGAATGCAAGATCGTATAAGTTATAAAAGACAGAATAGACTCACTATTATGATTTTCCTTATTATTTTGATAGGATGTTCTATTGGTTTAGTATGTATAGACTTTCATTGGAGTTCTATAGGAATTATTATAGCATTGGGGATTTTATGTTTAGAATTTATTGTTATTGCAAAAAAGAAAAAAATGAATAAGCTTCAACAAACGATTAGTAGTGACTTAGTTATTATTGATGAAAATCATCGTTTCTTTTATCAAAATCGTATTTTTGATTTAACATCTCTTAAAAAGGTACAATATGATTCAAAAGTTATTATCGCTTTTTTTGAAGATTTTATTTTATATATTGAATATGATAGAGATGTTGTCAATTATTTTCAATCTTTGTGTACAAAGGTAATAGATTCAACAATGACACCAAAAAGAAAAATGTCTATGCTTTTACTTATATTACTTGTTGTAGCTTTTTGCTCAGTTGTGATGAAGCTTATCACAGGTGTTGGTTATTGTTTATTAATGAATACTTATCTTATTGATTGGACTGGATTATGGATAGAGCTTATCATTATACTTGTTGTGATAATAAGTATTGGACTTGTTTTGATAATGAAAAAACACTCTTTTCCTATATATTTAATAGGATGTATAATCATTGGTTTATTTATAGTATTACCATTTGGAAAACTTAATTATTTCAATTATCATGATCAATATTTAGCTTATCGTATAGATGATAAACAGTTGACTCTTTATGATAACGTACGTTATTTATTTGGACAAAAAGTTTTTGAAATAGATACCAATTTTGTTCAAAGAGTGGGTCAATTTGAAGATGTTTTTTATGTTGCCTACGATGATACTTATAAATTTTATGCAATGAATAAAATCACACAGGATCAAGATAGCTTCATAGATGAATATGAAGGATGTATATATGGAAATGAGTGGATGAACTTAGTTATTAAACAACATCAAGTTGTTATGAATCAAGATGTATGTGAGGTTTCTCTTGTAGGTAATCAAATTTTATATATATCAGATGAACTACATGATTATCTTATTCAATTGGATAATGATGAATGTAAAATTTATCAATTGGATAGACAATATAATAATACTCTTAGAATAAATCCGGATTTATTTGAAGAAGATTTAAATAAACAAGAAACAGAAAAATCTATATCAACCAATGAATCAACAGATTCCTCACAAGAAGAATCTAAGCAAGAATCATATGAAATAGCAGAGGAAGAAAAAGACCAGCAACGTTATGCAAGTTATACTCAACTACTGGAAGTTGATGATATTTCAACTATAAAATCGGATGAAAATCTTATTAAAGTGCAAGATGAAGATGATATTTATCAAGCTGTAAAAAGTATTGATCAAGGAATCACACGAATAGATAATAGTGAGGGTGTTATTTTAGATGTGCAAATATTGGATATGACCATCTATTCACAAAATGATGATCAATATGGTGTTTATATAACACGACGTATTGATTCCTCGGTAGCAGAATCTCAAACAGTGCAGGATATTATTCTAATGAGGAAACAGGACCAAAACTACGTTGGAACAAGATTTTATAGTGTTCGTTTTATGCCATCTACACATCAAACGCATAATGAGCCTTATGACACAAGCTGGACAACTGATTATCTTTATCGTGTGGATGGACATAACATTGTAGATAATGCATGGTAAAGTTTGATAGAAAGGTTTTACTGACCTTTCTTTTTTTATATAAGTCTTTAAAAGTTGATTTTTAAGTTATGAATATGATAGATGAGAATACTTATAAAGTTTTTATAAAAAATTCTTTTTTTTATCTTTTAAATGTGTTAGAATGATAAAAAATGAGGTGATATTTATGAAAAAGACAATTTTAAATCAACAATTTCATCGCCATCACCATTGGAACACTTAGGGTTATATCTATGAAAGATACAGCCCGTTTTGCATATACTTTATAAATGGGTGTATCTAATGACTTATAGAAGGTTTGGACGAGTCATTAAGACTCGTCTTTTTTGTTAAAGGGGGATTGACATGGAAGAGTTTAAATATTTAATACCTGAAGAAAGTATTGATGCCATTATGAATAATGTGTCTAAGTTAAGAGATATTGAAAATGATTTAAGACATATTTTTGTTGAACATGGCTATTTAGAAGTTTTAATGCCATCATTTGAATATGTGGAACTTTATAATGATATGGATATTGGAATTGATGAAGAAAAGATGTTTCAATATATCAATTATGAAGGCAAAAGAGTGGCATTGAGAGTGGATTTTACAGTTCCACTAGCAAGATTGTATAGTTCACAAAAAGAAAATGGTGAAAAAAGATATTGTTATTTTGGGAAGGTTTATCGTAAAGAAAAAAGACATAAAGGAAGAAGCAGTGAATTTTTTCAGGCAGGTATTGAATTGCTTGGAAAAGCAGGTGTTGCGGGAGATTTAGAATGCTTAGAGCTTGTTTTAGAAACAATGCAGTGTTTAAGATTAAAGACATTACGCATTGAAATGGGATCGGCTCAATTTTATAACCGTTTAGTTGAAATAGTGGATGATGAGAAATTCGTCAATATATTAAAAAGACGTGATTTAAGTGCTATGAAAGACTTTGTAGAGAGTCATCATTTTGATAGTCATCTCCATGATTTGTTGTTGATGTTACCTCAAGCTTTTGGTGATATTCAAGTTTTATATCAGGTTCAATCACTGATAGATGATCCATTATTAAAAGAGGCTATTGAAGAGTGCATTCATTTATATCAACAATCAAAGATGAAAGACATTTTAACATTTGATTTAGCTATGACGCCAATGATGAAATATTATACAGGTATTATGTTAAAGGGGTATTCGCCTTATAGTGCTGAACCTATTATGAATGGTGGACGTTATGATAAACTCATGAATCATTTTCAAAGGCAGGTTCCTGCAATTGGATTTAGTTATGATTTAAGTCATATTCTCAAAGCTTTAGAAAAGGAGGAGGAAGCATGATTAAAATAGCCATTACAAAAGGGCGTATTGAAAAGCAGGTTTGTCAATTGTTATCAAAACAGGGATTTGATATGGAACCTATTTTTCATAAAGACCGTGAACTCATGATTGAAACTCCTGATGGTTTATCAATGATTTTTGCGAAAGCCAATGATGTTTTGACTTTTTTAGAACATGGGATCGTTGATGTCGGTTTTGTAGGAAAAGATACTTTAGAAGATAGTGATTTCCAGGATTATTATGAAATGTTGGATTTGGATATAGGAAAATGTTATTTTGCAGTCGCTGCTTATCCTGGTTACAAAGATAAAGTTTTTCATCGTCGTAAACGTATTGCTTCTAAATATACCAAAGTGGCTAAGGATTATTTTAACCAAAAACAGGAAGATGTTGAAATCATAAAGCTGGAAGGTTCAGTAGAACTGGGGCCTGTTGTGGGATTAAGTGATGCTATTGTGGATATTGTAGAAACAGGTTCAACGCTTAAAGCCAATGGTTTAGAGGTTATTGAAAAAATCAGTGATATTTCTACAAAAATGATTGTCAATAAAGTGAGTTTAAAATTTAAAAAAGAAGAAATCTTTGATTTGATTTATAAATTGAAAGGGGAGTAATAAGATGTTAAAAGTTTATGATTTACAAGGGCAGTTTAAGGATGTTGTGCAAAAGTTTTCATCACGTAAAACTGAAATGACCAAACAGGTCAATGATACTGTCATGAATATGATTGAAGATGTTGAAAAAAATGGAGATCAGGCATTAATGAAGTATTGTCGAGATTTAGATGGTTTCATGATTGATAATCCTAAAGATTTGATTGTCTCAAAACAAGAAATCTTGGATGGTGTCACAAGTGTTGGTAAAGACTTTATGCGTATTTTAGAGCGTACTAAAGAACAGTTAATAGCTTTTCATCAACATCAGGTGGATAAATCATGGTCATTATATAAGGAAAATGGTGTCATGATGGGGCAATTGGTAAGAGGTTTGGAAAAAGTGGCTTTATATGTACCAGGAGGAACAGCAACGTATCCATCAACTGTTATGATGAATGCAATTCCTGCGAAGCTTGCAGGAGTTCAAAACTTGATTATCATCACGCCAGTAAAAGCTGATGGAAAAGTGAATCCTAGCATTCTAGCAGCAGCCTATGTTTGTGGGATTGATGAAATTTATAAGGTAGGGGGCGCTCATGGTGTTGCTGGAGTTGCGATAGGAACAGCAACCTTACCAAAAGTTGATAAAATTGTCGGACCAGGCAATATTTATGTAGCGACAGCTAAAAAATGCTGTTATGGCCGAGTAGACATTGATATGATTGCTGGACCTAGTGAGATTTTAATCGTGGCAGATGACAAAGCCAATCCTAAATATATTGCAGCCGATTTAATGAGTCAGGCGGAACATGATCGTTTAGCCAGTGCTCTTTTGGTCACAACATCACCTTCACTTGTTGAAAAGGTCAATGAAGAGTTGAAACGACAGATACAGTTATTACCAAGAACAGAAATTATTGAAGAATCGTTACAGAACTATGGTGGAGCATTTATTGTGAATTCGATAGAAGAAGCTTTTCAGGTTTCTAATGAGTTTGCGCCTGAACATCTTGAAGTGCTTGTAGAAAATCCAATGAATACTTTACCACTGATTCATAATGCTGGATCTATATTTTTAGGTGAATATACACCAGAACCACTTGGTGATTATATGTCAGGAACAAATCATGTTTTACCAACCGGAGGAACAGCTAAATTTTATAGTGCTTTAGGTGTTTATGATTTTGTGAAATATTCATCATACAGTTATTATCCAAAAGCAGCTTTAGAAGCATTGAAAGATGATGTCATCACATTTGCCAAAAAAGAAGGATTAGACGGACATGCCAATAGTGTTGCAGTGAGATTTGAGGAGGATACATATGAGAAAAAGTCAAATAAAGCGTGAAACAAGAGAAACATCTATTGATATGTCCTTAAATCTAGATGGTCAAGGGATAGCTCAAATTGATACAGGTATTGGATTTATGGATCATATGCTTGAATTATGGGCTTTCCATAGTGGTTTTGATTTAAAAGTGATTTGTCATGGTGATTTAAACGTTGATAGTCATCATACAATAGAAGATTTAGGAATTGTTTTAGGAGAATGTATCAAAGAAGCATTAGGTGATAAAAAAGGCATTTATCGCTATGGTCAAATGGCTATTGTCATGGATGAAGCACTCGTCACAACAACACTTGATTTAAGTGGTCGTCCTTACCTTGTTTATCATGCACAATTGCCTTGTATGAAAGTTGGTCAATATGAAACGGAGATGACAAAAGAGTTTTTTAAAGCAGTCAGTGATCATGCTATGATGACTTTGCATATTCATGAAAGCTATGGTGAAAATACACATCATATTATTGAAGCGATGTTTAAAAGCTTTGCACGTGCATTAAAACAGGCAGTCATGATTGATGAAAATCATCAAGATCAGATTGTGTCATCAAAAGGAGTTTTATAAGATGATTGTGATTATTGATTATCATGTTGGAAATTTAATGAGTGTGCAAAATGCTTTTTTGAAACTTGGTATGGATGTTGTGGTGAGTCGAGATCACGATGTGATTCGACAGGCTAAAGGAATTGTACTGCCTGGTGTAGGAACATTTCCAGTAGCGATGGAACATTTAAAGAAATATGATTTGATTGATATTTTAAAAGAAAGAAAAGAAGCGGGTATTCCAATATTGGGAATCTGTTTAGGAATGCAAATTTTATTTGAAAAAGGTTATGAAGTGACTCCAACGGAAGGATTAGGTTTTTTAAAAGGTGAAGTCAAATTGATGGATGTGCAGGCCAAAATCCCACATATGGGATGGAATGAACTGATTCTTACACAAGATCATCCCTTAATGAAAAATATAAAAAATGGAGATTATGTTTATTTTGTTCATTCTTATATGGCCTATCCAACCGATGATGAACTCATTGCCTGTTGTGAATATGGTCAAGCCAAGATTACGGCTGTTGTCGCAAAGGATCATGTCATGGGATGTCAGTTCCATCCTGAAAAAAGTGGTGCAGTTGGAAGAAAAATTTTATTAGCGTTTAAGGAGATGGTGCAATGATTATTATTCCAGCAATTGATTTAAAAGATGGTGAGGCAGTGCGTTTATATAAAGGTGATTATCAACAAAAAACAGTCTATTCTTCATCACCAGAAACACTGGCTTTACAGTTTCAGAATATGGGAGCCAATTATTTACATGTAGTAGATTTAGATGGGGCTAAAGATGGGACAACAACAAATCTTTCAACAATTCAAAAAATTCGTCAGACCATCTCTATTCCTATTGAAGTCGGTGGTGGCATTCGAACGATGGATACGGTAGAACTATACTTAGAAAAAATCGGGATTGATCGTGTGATTTTAGGTACGGCAGCTATTGAAAATCCTGAATTTTTAAAAACAGCTTTAAAGAAATATGGAGCCAAACGTATTGTTGTGGGCGTGGATATCAAAGATGGATTTGTATCAACTTCAGGATGGCTTGTCAATACACAGATATATTACTTAGATTTTTTACAGGAATTAGAAAAAATGGGAGTTCAATATATTGTGTGTACAGATATTTCTAAAGATGGTACATTACAGGGACCATCATTTCCCATCTATCAAAAAATCAAAGACACAACATCTTTACATTGCATTGTTTCTGGCGGTGTAAAAGGAGCTGAAGATATTTTGGAAGCAGCCAGGCAAGGTTATTATGGCTGTATTGTTGGAAAAGCTTATTATGAAGGTCAGATTGACTTGAAAGAGGTGATATCATGCTTGCCAAAAGAATCATTCCCTGTTTAGATATTAAAGATGGTATGGTTGTCAAAGGAGTGAATTTTGTAGGATTAAAAAATGTGGGTGATCCTATTGAAATTGCGAAAAGATATGATGAACAATGTGCTGATGAAGTTGTTTTTTTAGATATCACAGCGACTTATGAAAATCGTGATATTATCAAAGATCTGATTCAGCGTGCAGCCAGTGAATTGTCGATTCCATTAACTGTCGGTGGGGGCATCCGTACTTTAGATGATTTTCGTATGATTTTATCCAGTGGGGCAGATAAAGTCTCTATCAATTCAGCAGCGATTTTAAATCCACAATTGATTCAACAGGCTGCAGATGAATTTGGTGTGCAGTGTGTCGTTGTGGCGATTGATGCCAAGATGCGTGATGATCACAGTGGTTATGATGTCTATATGGCTGGTGGTAGAAAAAATACGGGATTGGATTTAATCACATGGGTTCAACAATGTGAGCAGCTGGGAGCTGGTGAGATTTTATTGACATCTATGGATAAAGATGGAACCCGTGATGGATTTGATATTGATATGTTAAATGCAGTCCTTGACGTTGTTTCTATTCCCGTCATAGCCAGTGGTGGTTGTGGGAATCAGGAAGATATTGTGGAAGTATTTGGAAAAACAAATTGTGATGGGGCCTTGGCAGCTTCTTTATTTCACTATCAGGAAGCGACTATTGATGATGTGAAAGCATTATGTGCCAGTCATCACATTCCAGTAAGGAGGAATTGAGAATTGATGAAACCAGATTTTGAAAAAGGAAATGGGTTAATTCCAGCGATTGTACAAGATGTCAAAACAAAGGATGTATTGATGTTAGCTTATGTCAATGAAGAGGCTTATGAAAGAATGTTGACAACCAAAGAAACTTATTTTTATTCACGTTCACGTCAGGAACTTTGGCATAAAGGAGAAACATCTGGACATTTCCAATATATTCAAGGGATGTATTTAGATTGTGATGAGGATACTTTACTGATTCTGGTTGAACAGGTTGGAGCAGCCTGTCATACTGGAGCCTATTCATGTTTCTTTCAGGAAGTCATACCTTACATTTTTGAAAAGAATATTTTTCATGAAGTTTATGATGTCATTGCAGATCGACAGGTACATCCTGTTGAAAAATCATATACAAATTATTTATTGGAACAGGGTGTTGATAAAATCTGTAAAAAAGTAGGCGAAGAAGCTAGTGAAACAATTATTGCAGCAAAAAACAACAATCAAGAAGAATTAATTGGTGAAATCAGTGATTTATTTTATCATGTATTGGTTTTGATGTATCAACAAGGTATTCAGGTTGAGGATATAGAAGAGAAATTGAGAGAAAGACATCAAATCAGTGGTAATAAAAAAGAATTTCATCAAAGAGGAGATTATTAGTGATTCTGATAATCTTTTTTGTTTTGATAAACAAATAAATTTAATGTTAAGCGCTTTCAAACTATGTTATAATGAACATATGAAGAAGAAAGGAGTATGTGTATGGGTGGTTTAAAACAAGAGTATTTAGATAAAATTGACGCTATTGTTGATAAGCATAAAGATGAGCGTGGTCCCATGAAATTAATGCTTCATGATATTCAGGATGAACTTGGATATATTCCTTTTGAAGCAATGGAAAAAATAGCTGAAGCATTAAATGTTCCCGTTTCTAAAGTTTATGGTGTTGTGACATTTTATTCACAGTTTACAACAGAACCAAAAGGTAAACATATCATTTCTGTATGTTTGGGAACAGCCTGTTATGTCAATGGTGCTCAAACGATTTTGGATTTACTCTGTGAAATGACAGAATGTGAAGTCAATTCGACAAGTGAAGATGGATTATTTTCCATTGATGCCACACGTTGTGTTGGAGCCTGTGGTTTAGCTCCTGTTGTCAGTGTTGATGGCACTGTATTTGGATGTCAAAAGCAACTGGAAGATTTGAAAATGCTGATTCTTGATTACTTAAAGGAAGAAGAACTATGTTGATGAAAGACATTATTGATATGCTGGATGCCAGGGTCATTTATATTGCTGATGAAAATATTTATGAAAAAAATTATGACAAAGGTTTTGCGACAGATTTAATGTCTGATGCTTTAGCATTATTGAAAAATGAAACTGAGGATGTTTTGTTTTTAACGGGTCTTTCTAATGTTCAGTCATTAAGAACTGCCGAAGTACTTGATTTAGATACTGTTCTTTTTGTAAGAGGAAAACCGATTGATTGTCATATTATCGAAACAGCAAAAGATTTGCATATCAATATCTTTCAAACGAATCAGACAATGTTTGAGGTATGTGGACAACTTTATAGACAAGGAATGAGATAATGAAAAAAGTTTATCAGGTAGAAAAAGATAATTATGAAGATGCTGGAAAAGTTTCTACAGATATTAAAAGAACTCTCAAATCTATTGGTATTGATCGCATTGTTCTTAAAGCTGTCGCCATTGCCTGTTATGAAGCAGAAATGAATATTGTCATCCATTCTGATGGTGGTACAGTTACTTTTGAAATTGATGATGAGGGATTGATTCAGCTCTTATTTGATGATATAGGACCAGGAATTGAAGATCTTGAATTGGCTCAAAAGCCAGGTTATTCAACTGCTTCTGCAAAAGCACGATCACTGGGATTTGGTGCAGGTATGGGATTATATAATATGAAAAGTGTAGCTTCTTTTTTTGAGATGACATCTTCAAAAGAGGGAACACATATTCGCATGACATTTCAATGAAACCTGTTATCCATTTTTTAGGTGATCACTGCACAAGTTGTATTAAATGTGTCAAATCGTGTCCTACAGAAGCTATATCTATTATCAATGGAAAAGTTGTAATTGATGATACACACTGCATTCATTGCCATGTCTGTGTTCAATCATGTCAACATAAACAGTTAAGAATAAGAGAAGTCAATCTGGAAAAAGCATTTCAACAACATGAGTATAATATTGCGTTAATACCAACATCAATACTTTCAGATTTTCAAAAATTCGATGAACTTAAAGATTTTGTTTATGCGATAAAAGAATTTCATTTTGATGAAGTTGTTCAATATAGTGATATTGAAGGACAACTTTATCAACAGGCATTACAGGATAGTTTAAACTCATCCCAGGTGATGCTGACATCATTTTGTCCAACCATTAACAGATTAATTAAACAGGAATATCCAACATTGATTGATCATCTCTTGCCTTATGATTATCCAGTCGAAATTGCGGCTAAACGTTTAAGAGAAAAATACAAGGGAAAAGATATAGGAATCTTTTCACTTTGTGAATGTGTAGGTAAATTAACACTTGCGAAAGAACCGCTTGGGAAAATGGATTCACAGATTGATTATGCTTTGAGTATTTCTAGAATGTTTCCTCATTTTAATAAACGAAAAGGGAAAGGCAAGGAAGAGATGACTATAAACGCAGATGGTATCAAAAGTAATGTCAGTGATTTATTTGGTGATCATCGTTTATCTGTGATGAGTGTTGAAGGATTATCTCAGATTCGTATGGTTTTAGATTTGATTGAATTTGATCAGTTAAAACATATTCAGCTGATTGCCTTGTATCATTGTTATCAGGGGTGTATTGGTGGCTATTATTTATGGAATAACCCATTTGAAGGACGTTTTCGTATTGAAAGTATGGTATCTCAATGTGATGCACCTGCTGTTGCATTAAAACATAATGAATATTTTAAAAAGCGTCGTGTCAATGAACAAAAACAAACTTTTAAAGAACGTATGGCCTGGTTTCATAAAGTCAATGCCATTTTAGAAACTTTGCCACAATACGACTGTGGCAGCTGTGGCTTTGCCAATTGTCGTAGTCTGGCTATGCGCATTGCCAGTGGAGAAGTGGATGATTCATTGTGTCGTGTTAAAAAGAAGGTGAAATGATGAAAGTCAAAGAGATATTACAATTACCTTTACAATCTATTAATGATGTTTCTTTCAATCAGGATATTCAGGATGTTTATATTGGTGATTTATTGAGTGTTGTCATGGCAAGTGGTCAAGAAGGTATGTTATGGTTAACTGTACAAAAGCATTTGAATGTGATTGCGATTGCTGAATTGCATGATTTTGCAGGAATTGTCTTTGTTCAAAATAACTATCCTGACAGGCAAACGATTCAAAAAGCAACGGATCTACAAATTCCATTATTTGTCAGTCAACAGGATGCTTTTCATCTTGCTAAAGAGCTGATAGCTTTAGGTTTATAGTATGTATTATGATTTACACATTCATTCTGCCTTGTCACCTTGCAGTGATGACACAATGACAATTCATAATATTTTCAATATGGCTTATATCAAAGGGTTAGATCTTATTGCGATTACTGATCATAATTCTTTAAAACAACAATATTATTTAGAAAAAGTGATTCAAAGTCCTATATTAGAAGGAAAGATCAACTTTATACATGGTGTAGAATTACAAAGCATTGAAAACATTCATATGTTAGCTTATTTTCAAAGAGGCACAGATTTAAAACCTATTCAACAGTGGATAGAACAGCATCTTATCAAACAAGAAAACGATCGCCAATATTATGGTCATCAATATATATTTGATGTCAATGATGAGATTGAAGATGAAGAACAATATTTATTACTGAATTCTTTACGTTTGAATATTTATGAAATTGTAGAAGCTATTCATCGTTTTCAAGGGATTATTATTTTAGCGCATGTACTGGCTCAAAAATATGGCATTTATGAAGTTTATCATGGGATACCAGAAGACTTAGACTATGATGGTATCGAAGTGACATGCTTAAAGGAATATCGTGATTTAAAAAAACTGTGTCCAAATGTTAAAGATGAATATGTTTTTATCAATAGTGATGCTCATCAATTGGAAGATATTCAAGAACCTATATATACCATTGATGAAGATAAATTAAAGAGATTATGGAGTCAGAGAATATGCAAGAAATCGCTATGACCATTTTAGATATTGTTCAAAATTCTATACGTGCTGGTGCTCATTTGATACACATATGGATTGTGAATAGTCAAAAAGAAAATAAAATTCATATTGAAGTTCGTGATGATGGTTGTGGTATGAATCATGACACATTACAAAAAGTGATTGATCCTTTTTATACAACACGAACAACACGTTCTATTGGTTTAGGAATTCCAATGTTTAAAGAAAGTGTGGAAATGACCGGTGGATATTTCTTTATTGATTCAAAAGAAAACAAAGGAACAACGATTATTGGTGAGTATGTCAAAAATCATATTGATACACCACCAATGGGAGATTTAGTGGAAACAGTTGTTTCCTTACTTCAATATGATGAACATATAGATTATTGTTTTCGTTACCAGGAAGATGATAGGGAATTTGTTTTAGATACACAGGAAATTAAAGAATTGCTTGAGGATGTTCCTATTAATCAACCTGAGATTATACTTTGGTTAAAAGATTATATAAAGGAGGGTATGTGGAAATGAAGTCATTAGATGAATTAAAGAAGATTAGATATGAGGCTAAAGAGAAAATGGCTATGCGTGGCAGTGGTGATCAGGATTATCGTGTTGTCGTTGGTATGGCGACTTGTGGTATTGCGGCTGGAGCACGACCTGTTTTAAATACACTTGTTGAAGAAGTCGCAAAAGCCCATTTACCTGTAACGGTTATGCAGACTGGCTGTATTGGCATGTGTGCTTTAGAACCCATTGTAGAAGTCTTTGATAAAGATAATCATAAGACAACTTATGTATTGATTGATGCTAAGAAAGCAAAGGACATTGTTTTACGTCATTTAATACATGGAGAAGTGATTGAAGAATATACAGTCGGACAATATTCAAAATAGGAGGGTAGAAAATGCCATATAAGAGAACACAAGTTTTAGTTTGTGCTGGAACCGGTTGTACAATTGGAAATTCAGGCGAATTAATTGAAGAATTTGAAAAAGAAATCAAATCAATGGGACTTGATCGAGAAATAGAAGTCTTAAGAACAGGATGTTTAGGTTTATGTGGAGCAGGACCTAATATTTCCATTTATCCAGATAATATTATTTATAAAGGTGTCAAAAAAGAAGACGTAAAAGAAATCGTTATGGAACATCTTTATAAAGGAAGACCTGTTCAGCGCCTTATGTTGAATGAGGCTGATCAGGAAACAAAAGAAATTTATGATATTAATCATACACGTTTTTATGCCAAACAAAAGCGTGTTGCTTTGCATAACTGTGGTGTCATTGATCCTGAAAATATTGAAGAATATATTGGACAGGATGGTTACTTTGCATTAGGACAGGTTTTATCACAAATGACACCTCAGGAAGTTGTCGATGTGATTAAAAAGAGTGGTCTAAGAGGACGTGGTGGAGGAGGTTTTCCAACGGGCTTAAAATGGCAGTTTGCGCTTGATGAACCTGGTGAAGAAAAATATGTCATTTGTAATGCCGATGAAGGAGATCCTGGTGCTTTTATGGATCGTTCTATTTTGGAAGGAAATCCTCACAGTGTGATTGAAGCCATGATTATTGCAGGCTATGCGATAGGAGCGCATTATGGATATATTTATATTCGTGCCGAATATCCTATTGCAGTAGAACGTTTAAAAACAGCGATTGCTCAAGCTAAAGAATTAGGATTATTAGGAAATAATATTTTTGATTCTGGTTTTGATTTTGATTTGGAAATTCGTTTAGGAGCAGGGGCATTTGTCTGTGGAGAAGAAACAGCTTTGATTCAATCTATTCAGGGTGAAAGAGGAATGCCTGTTTCTAAACCACCATTTCCAGCCCATAAAGGGGTTTGGGGAAAACCAACGATTATCAATAATGTTGAAACCTTTGCCAATATTGCGCAAATCATTTTAAATGGTGCTGACTGGTTCCGCTCTATAGGAACAGAATCATCACCAGGTACAAAAGTTTTTGCCTTGGGTGGAAAAATTAGCAATACAGGATTGGTTGAAGTCCCAATGGGAACAACGCTTCGTGAAGTGATTTATGAAATTGGTGGAGGATGTCCAAATCATAAGCGTTTTAAAGCTGTTCAGACAGGTGGACCATCTGGAGGTTGTTTGACTGAGGACCAATTGGATACACCTATTGGTTTTGATGAACTTGTTAAATTAGGATCTATGATGGGTTCTGGTGGAATGATTGTTTTAGATGAAGATAACTGTATGGTGGATGTAGCGAGATTCTATATGGACTTTATCGTTGATGAGTCATGTGGCAAATGTACACCATGTCGTGTGGGAACAAAGCGTATGTTAGAATTGCTTGAACAGATCTGTGATGGTCAGGGAACAATGGAAACATTGGATGAGCTTGAAACATTGGCGATGACTATTAAAGATACAGCTCTTTGTGGACTTGGACAATCAGCTCCTAATCCAGTTCTTTCAACCATTACACAATTTAGAGATGAATATATCGCTCACATTGTGGATAAACGCTGTCCTGCTGGAGTATGTAAGAAATTGCTTCGTTATGAAATTAATAAAGATGAATGTCGTAAATGTGGTCTTTGTGCAAGACAATGTCCTGTGGGGGCTATCAGTGGGAAGATTGGAAAAGAAGCCTTTGAAATTGATCCAGAAAAATGTATTCGCTGTGGTCTATGTATGAAAGCATGTCACTTTAAAGTCATAGAAAGAAAGTAGGTGTAGATATGTCAAAAATAAAAATAACAATTAATAATAGAGAAGTTGAAGCTTATGAAGGACAGACAGTTCTTGAAGCTGCCAAAAATAATGGCATTCATATTCCTACTTTGTGCTATTTAAAAAATGTCACTGGAACAGGAGCCTGTCGTGTCTGTCAAGTAGAGGTAGAGGGTGCCAAGACATTATGTGCAGCCTGTGTTTATCCTGTGCGTGATGGTATGGTCATTAAAACCAATTCGCAACGTGCCTTGGATGCCAGACGTAGAGTTGTAGAACTGATTGTATCTAATCATTCTAAAGACTGCTTATCATGTATTCGTAATACCAATTGCGAATTACAGCGTTTGTGTCAGGAACTTGGTGTCAGAGAAGATGCATTTGCTGGTGAAAAGAGTGAACCAACATTTGATACCGTATCACCAGGTATTGTGAGAAATACATCTAAATGTGTTTTGTGTGGACGTTGTGTTGAAACATGCACGAAAGTTCAGGGATTAGGTGTTTTAGGTTATATGAATCGTGGTTTTAAAACTAAAGTTGCGCCTATTTATGATAAAAGCTTTGATGATGTCAATTGTATGCAATGTGGACAATGTATGAATGTCTGTCCTGTTGGTGCTTTGCATGAAAAAGAAGAAATTCATTATGTCATTGAAGCCTTAAATGATCCACAAAAGCATGTTGTTGTACAAACCGCACCAGCAGTGCGTGGAGCTTTAGGTGAAGAATTTGGAATGCCAATGGGCACAAGAGTGACTGGAAAAATGGTACATGCCTTAAAATTAGTTGGTTTTGATAAAGTTTATGATACGAATTTTGGTGCAGATTTAACAATCATGGAAGAAGGATATGAATTTTTAAATCGACTACAAAATCAGGGCACTTTACCAATGATTACATCTTGTAGCCCAGGATGGGTCAACTATGTTGAACATGAATATCCAGATTTACTTGATCATCTTTCTACTTGTAAATCACCACACATGATGCTAGGAGCAATGGTAAAATCTGTTTATGCTGAGGCAAAGGGAATTGACCCTCGTGATATTTATGTGGTTTCTATTATGCCTTGTGTTGCTAAAAAGGGTGAAAAACAGCGAACTGAGAATAAAACATCTCCATATCAGGATGTCGATGCTGTTTTAACAACAAGAGAACTTGCGAAACTTATCAAGATGTTTGGTATTAATTTTAGAGATTTAAAAGATGATGATTTTGATCAGGATCTCTTTGGTGAATATAGTGGTGCAGGCGTTATTTTTGGGGCCAGTGGCGGTGTTATGGAAGCTGCTTTAAGAACAGTAGCTGATATCTTAGCTCATGAAGACCTTTCCATGATTGATTATCATGCTGTTAGAGGGGTAGAAGGAGTGAAAGAATCAACGATTAAAATTGGTGAACAAACGTTAAAAGTTGCTGTTGCGCAAAGTATGGCACTTGCTAAACCACTATTAGATGATATGAGAAATGGTGTTTCTCCATATCACTTTATTGAAATTATGGGATGTCCAGGTGGCTGCATTAATGGTGGTGGACAACCATATGTCAATGCAACGATTAGAAATAGTGGATTTAATTTCAAACAGGCCAGAGCCAAAGCTTTATATGATGAAGATATTTCATTACCTGTACGTAAATCACATAAGAATTCACAAATACAGAATTTATATAAAAACTATTTGGGTGAACCAAATAGCGAAAAGGCTCATCACTTGCTTCATACTCACTATACTAAAAAAGCAAGATTTAAATAATTAATGGAGGCTTTTATGAAGAAGTTAATGAATATATGTTTATGTATGATGACAAGTTTATTGATGGTGGGATGTCATCAGGAAAGGAGTGCTGTTCATATTTTATGTCCAACTGGAGCGCCTTCACTTGCACTGGTAGGTGAATATGAAAACATTACAAAAGATGGGAATATTCAGTTGGTTGATGGTACTGATCAGCTTATTGCTGAATTGACAAAAGCTGATAGTGAATATGACATCATTATAGCGCCTATTAATTTAGGGACACAGTTGATTGCTAAAGGACAAACAGATTATCGTTTACAGAGTGTATTGACATGGGGAAATCTTTATTATGTAGGAACATCACAAGATGCCCTGGAAAAAACAGGAGAGTTAGCTTTGTTTGGAGAAGGAGCAGTGCCTCAAAAGATTGTAGAAACAGTTGATATTCAAACACAGCTTGAACCACATTATTATTCATCAGCAACACTTGTCCAACAAAAATTATTATCAGGACAGGTGGAAGTAGGAATGCTAGCTGAACCTCTTGCCAGTGCGACTATTGCGAAAGCAAAACAATCAGAAATGAATTTATCTGTTCTTGTTGATTTACAAAAAGAGTATGGAACACAAGGATATCCTCAGGCAGCCATGTTTGTCAAAGAAGGATATCAAAATGATGAATTATTCCAGGCTATTCAAGATTTTACAGAAAACAATTATCCTGATTTAAAAGAAAAACTGGAAAGTATTGGTATTGATCAGTTAGGTTTGCCTAGTGTTGATATAACAGTGGCCTCTATTGAACGTCAAAATGTCCATTATGTTGAAGCACATCAATGTGAAGATGAAATCAAACAGTTCCTTGAACTCTTCAACATCACTTATAGCTCTGATATGTTAGTATCATGAAAAGAAAATTAACGACAGTTTTTATTCTCCTTATTTTATGGCAGATGGCTTCCTGGATGATTCAAAAGGAAGTCATCTTGCCATTTCCTGGTGATGTTTTGATGCGTATGGGCAGTTATTTGTTTAACAAGTCATTTTATATCGCTATCTTCTATACAATGATTCGTATTCTCATCAGTTTTGTTGTGGCTATGCTAGTGGGAATCACTTTAGGCATATTCAGTGGTCTTTATTCATCCTTTCGTCAGTATTTACAGCCGATAATGACTTTACTTCAGACTATTCCACAAATTGGCTATATGCTTATATTACTGGTATGGGTTGATAGTGATTTATCTTTATTACTGATTATCTTTTTTATGTTAATGCCGATCTTTTATTTCAATACTATGCATGGAATGATGCATATTGATAGTGATTTACAGGATATCATCACCTTGTATCATCATCCTTTGTACTATAATCTTCGTTATGCCTATTTACCATTGATTAAAGGTTATATTTTATCAGCTGTTGAGACATGTTTACCATTAAGTTTTAAAGTCGGTGTCATGGCAGAGGTTTTTGTTTCAGCCCAACATGGGATAGGCAAGCAATTATATCTGGCTAGGGTTCAAATTGATATGATTGGTATTTTTGCATGGATTTTATGGATGGTCATCATTGTTTGGATGCTGACAAAATTTTCAACACTTATTATGAGGTGGATTCAAAATAAAAATAAAAAATAGCGAATGTTTATGAAAATAATGTCCATACTCTTGATGAGGTGAAAATATGGATTTTAAAAATAGTCAGACAAAAGATAATTTAATGCGTGCTTTTGCAGGTGAATCACAAGCGAGAAATCGTTATACATTTGCGGGAGGATTGGCAGCCAAAAAAGGTCATCATATGTTAGCGGATGTCTTCTATTTTACAGCCAATCAGGAAAAGGAACATGCTGAAATCTTCTACAATCATTTAAAAGAGCTAACAGGTGAAACGATTGTGATTGATGGAGGATATCCTGTTGATACTTATGATGATGTCTTATCATTATTAAAGAGTGCCAGACATAATGAATATGAAGAATATGAAGATGTCTATCAGAATTTTGGAGCGATTGCAAAAGAAGAAGGTTTTCATAAGATTGCACAGGATTTTTTCAATATTGCTGAAATTGAAAAAACACATGGTGATCGTTTTGAAAAAATGGCGACGTTGTTGGAAAATGGACAACTTTATGCATCCAAACAGCCTTGTTATTGGATGTGTCTGAATTGCGGATTTATTTTTGAAGGAACACGTGCCCCTCAATTATGTCCAGTTTGTTCACATGATCAAGGTTATTTTATCAGATTAAAAGATGCTCCATTCACTTGTGAAATAGAGCAGTAAAGAAGAGGAAGAATATCTTGTTGATATTCTTTTTTTAATAGAATGATGTTAGAGCTATACTCTTATTTTTATTTAGTATATAATAAGATTAATACTGTTTAAAAAGGAAGGGGGAACTATATGAAACTTATATTACATTATCTCAAAAGATATAAAAAGTTATTGATTTTAAATATTATATCTGTCTTTGGCTTTGCTTTGGTTGAATTAGGTTTACCAACAATCATTGCTAATATGATTGATAATGGGGTTACCAATCAAAATGTGGAATATCTTTATTCTATGTGGTTTCTAGCGATTGTGATTTCAATCATTGGGGTGGCAGGAACTATTGTTTTAGGATATTGTTGTGCGAAAATTTCAACATCTATTACAAGAGATATGCGAAATGATATTTTTAGTCATATTCAAACATTTTCACCACATGAATTTAATCATTTTGGGATTTCATCATTAATTACACGTACAAATAATGATGCTTTTCAAATTCAGCTGTTTGTCAATGTCATCTTGAGAACAGCTTTATTAACACCAGTTATGGTTATCATTAGTGTTTTTATGACAATGCGTACATCATTGGAACTCTCTTTGATTATTGCCGCAACATTACCAGTGATTGTTGTAGGGGTTATCGTTGTAGCCAAAATATCAGAACCAATGTCACAAAAACAGCAGTTATCATTGGATCGTTTAAATCGTATTACAAGAGAGAATTTATCAGGCTTAAAAGTCATTAGAGCTTTTAATAATGATGCTTATGAACAAGCTCGTTTTAATCAGACAAATGATGAATTTACAAGTTATACAAGAAAGATTTTTAAACTGATGCTTTTAACACAGCCCATCTTTTATTTTTTAATGAATTTGGTTACACTTGTTATTTTTTATGTAGCCAGTCATATGATTGATGCTGGAACATTACAGGTTGGAAAACTCATTGCTTTTCAGGAATATCTTTTCCATGCCATGTTTTCAATGATGTTATTTTGTAATGTGTTTGTGATGTATCCACGTGCCGCTGTTTCAGCAAAACGTATTATGAGTGTTTTATCAACGCAAAGTGATATTAAAGATCATGTTTTACAAACACCACAATCTTCAACATCTCAACATCATTTATCTTTTCGAAATGTGACTTTTGCTTATCCTGATGGTGAGGAAGCTGTTTTAAAAAACATCTCTTTTGAAGCCCATGAAGGAGAAACGATTGCTTTTATTGGAAGTACAGGATCTGGTAAAAGTACACTGATTAATCTGATTCCACGTTTCTATGATATCAGTAGTGGAGAGATACTTATTGATGGTATTGATATACAGGATTATCGTATTGATGATTTGAGAAATAAAATTGGTTTTATTCCTCAAAAGGCTATGTTGTTTACAGGAACGATAGCTGAAAACTTACGTTATGGAAAGGCTGATGCAACTTTAGAAGAGTTAGAACATGCTGCTAAAGTTGCACAAAGCTATGATTTTATTATGGAAAAACCAAATGGTTTTGATGAAATGATTACAGAAAGTGCAACGAATGTTTCAGGAGGACAAAGACAACGTTTAAGTATTGCGAGAGCTTTAATTAGAAAACCTGAGATTTATATTTTTGATGATTCTTTTTCGGCTCTGGATTATAAAACGGATGCCATTTTACGTCATGCTTTAAAAGAAGAAACGCAACATTCTATTGTTTTCATTGTTGCTCAAAGGATTTCAACGATTAAAGATGCTGATCAGATTATTGTATTGGATGAGGGGCAAATTGTGGGGCATGGAAAACATAAGGAACTTTTACAGACATGTCCTATTTATCATGAAATTGCTTTATCACAACTCAGTGAGGAGGAATTGAACTATGAGTAAAAAATGGCAGATATTTAAAAAATCAGTCCAACAGATTTCTCCGTTTTTATCGCCCTATAAGTGGGGATTTATTATCGCTATATTCATGATTGTTGTGACATGTTTTGCATTATCTGTTGCACCTATGATTGAAGGAATGATGACTTCATTATTGATGGAAGATGCGATGGCTATGATGAATAATGTGCCAGGAGCACATGTTGAATTTGATCGTGTGATTCATATTATGGTGATGTTGTTTGGCATTTATTTATTAAAGACAATATCTCAGTCTATCACAATTACAGCCTTGACAAATTCTATTCAAAGAACTATGCATGATTTGCGAAATGCCCTGCAAGAAAAGATTAGAAAATTACCTGTTAGTTATTTTGACAAACATAAATATGGTGATGTTTTAAGTCGTATTACAAATGATGTAGATACACTTTCGAATGCCTTACAACAGACACTCACGGAAATCATAAGAGGTGTATTGATGCTGATTTTAGCTATTGTCATGATGGTGCGTATACATATTGTCATGACTTGCATTGTCTTATTGATTATTCCTGTGGCATTGGTCATTACCAAGATTATTGTCAAACGTTCGCAAAAGAAATTCCAGGCCCAGCAGGATGCTTTAGGAAACTTAAATGGTGCTATTACCGAAATGTATGGTGGTTATCGAGAAATTCTTTTGTTTAATAAACAACAAGATGCTATTAAAAAATTTAAAGATATCAATCAGACACTTTATCGTAATGCATTTCAGGCCCAATTTATGTCATCAATTATTTCACCATGTATTTCTCTTGTGACATATATGGTTATTGGAACAATTGGTTTTGTTGGGAGCTTATTTGTTTTAAATGGAAGTATACTTGTAGGAGAATTGCAGGCTTTTGTCCGCTATATATGGCAGGTTAATGATCCTATATCTCAAGTCAGCAATTTATCTTCACAAATTCAATCGGCTTTTGCGGCTTTACATAGAATATCTGAAATTTTAAATGAAACTGAAGAAAAACCAGTTGAAAATCCACAAACCTTAACCCATGCAAAAGGGCATGTTCAATTTGATCATCTTTGTTTTGGATATCATGACAAAGAAGTTTTACATGATTTGAATATTGATATTCAAAGTGGACAGATGGTAGCTATCGTTGGACCAACGGGTTCAGGAAAAACAACTTTGATTAGTTTGTTGTTACGTTTTTATGATGTAACTTCTGGTAGCATTCGCATTGATGGTGTTGATATTCGACAGATTCCAAGAGAACAGTTACGTTCTATGTTTGGGATGGTTTTGCAGGATACATGGCTATTTCATGGGACTATTTATGAAAATATACATTATGGACGTTTAGATGCCAGAAAAGATGAAGTGATTGAGGCAGCTAGACAGGCTAATGTGGATCATTTTATCAGAACATTGCCAGATGGTTATGATATGATTGTGAATGAAGAAGCCAATAATATTTCTCAAGGAGAAAAGCAATTACTGACGATTGCCAGAGCGATGTTAAAAGATCCACAAATTATGATTTTAGATGAAGCAACATCATCGGTTGATACACGACTGGAAAAGAGATTACAGGATGCTATGCAAAATGTGATGAAAGGTCGTACAAGCTTTGTGATTGCGCATCGTTTATCCACAATTAAAAATGCTGATTTGATTTTAGTCATTAAAGATGGTTACCTTGTAGAACAGGGAAAACATGAAGAATTATTGGCTCAAAATGGGTTTTATAGTCAATTATATAATGCACAATTTGTAGAAGAGTAAGGTAGTTGTATTCAACTGCCTTTTTTGTGAAGAAAAATAATTTTTCATGAACTTCTTTTACAAATGATAGGAAGTTGTGTATAATGTTTTCAACAAGGAGATAGATTTATGGATATTCATGTCATTAAACAACAATCTAATCAGTTATATCAAAAATATAAAAAACAGGTTATCCCTGAATTTTTCTATGTTGGATATGTTGGAATTTTAGCACAATATTTAAGAAGTGGTATTTTCTCTTTTTTTGTATCACTGTTTTTATGTCCAATAAGTCATGGTTATGTGAAATGTGCAATGAAACTGGTTGATGAAGAAAAGCCAGTTCTTGATTATCATGATTCATTGAATGGTATTTTCTGTTTTCCCAAAGTAGCTCCTGCATATTTAATGCGTAAAGCTATTATTGTTTTGTGTACGCTTATATGCTTTTTACCATCTTTTTTGGCAATTCATGAATTGATACCAGAATTTTCTATTGAATGGTTTTCGTCATTGGGGAATACATTCATACAAACAGAATATTTTGTACCTCAATTTGAATATATAGCATTGATTTTACAAAATATATTTCTAGTTGGTAATATTCTGATCTGTATTGCCGTTTATCTTTTTTTAACAGCATTATTTATGCCTGTTCCTTATATGATGGAATTAGAAGAACTTTCATGGAGCGAATGTATGAGCTATTCAATTCAATTGATGAAAACAAGAATTTTTCAATTTGCTCATCTGTATATATTATATATTTTACGTCATGCCTGTTATTGGGTTATAACTGGTTGTATTGTTTTATGGATTGGACATATAAATGATATTTTGATGTTGTTTTGTATTGTGACATCTTTATTTTTATATATTGAAGTTTTTAAAGGAAGATTTGAAATCGCAAAATACTTATTTTATAAGGAAATGAGGAATGAGTATCATGAGAGAGATTAAAAATATCAAAAAAGTCATTATTAAGATTGGTTCATCATCATTGTGTCATGCCAATGGTTATATAGATCAACAAAAGATTTTGTATTTAGTGATGCAAATAGCGCAATTAATTGAACAGGGAATGACAGTTGTGGTCGTTTCTTCAGGTGCTATCAGTGCTGGAATGGGGGCTATGAAATTAGAAAAAAAACCTGAAACGTTACCACAAAAACAGGCTTTAGCGGCTATTGGACAGGCACAGCTGATGCAGATTTATGAAGAAATATTTCAACTGTTTCACTTAAAATGTGCACAGGTTTTAGTGAACCATGATGATTTTGATCATCGTCAACGTCTTTTAAATCTTTCACATACAATGAATGCTTTAATTGATTATGGGGTTATACCGATTGTGAATGAAAATGATGCTTTGGCAGTAGATGAAATTAAAGTAGGAGATAATGATACTTTATCTGCATTGTTAGTACCTGTGATAGATGCAGATTTATTGATATTGGTCAGTGATATAGATGGTTTATATACGGATAATCCTCATCATAATCCACAGGCTCAGCTTTTAAAATATATTGAACAGATTGATGAAAAGATTGAAAACATGGCTTCCGGTTCAACTTCAAAATTAGGGACAGGTGGTATGGCTACAAAAATTAAAGCAGCGAAAATTGTGAATGATTATGGTAAGCATATGGTGATTGTAAATGGTCAAAAGAAAGAGAGTTTGTTGCATATTTTTGATGAGTGTGAAGAAGGCACATGGTTTAATGGGAAAACGGGTAAACATCTTAATGCGAAAGCTCATTGGTTAACTTATCGAACACAATCTAAAGGTGAAATTATTGTTGATGATGGAGCGTGTCAAGCTTTAAGACATCATAAAAGTTTATTGCCTTCAGGCATTAGTGATGTTCATGGACAGTTTTTAGCGGGACAGGTTGTGGATGTTATGAATCAGCAAGGACAAAGAATTGCAAAAGGGATTGTACAGTATACAAGTTTTGAAATCGCATTAATCAAAGGACATCATAGTCAGGATATTAAAAATATATTGGAAAGTTATGATTATGATGAAGTGATTCATGCTGATAATATGGTTATATTAGGAGGTGAATCTCATGAATGAACAACTTTTCAAACAATTGACACAGGCAAAACAGGCTAGTCGTCACATGATGACAATGAATACGCAATCTAAAAATCAGGCTTTAATAAAGATTGCTCAGGCTTTAAAAGACCATGTTTTAGAGATTATCAATGAAAATCAAAAAGATATAGAACATGCAAAGGCATCAGGAATGTCAGATGCGATGGTTGATCGTTTGTTGCTGAATGAAGATAGAATTGTTGCAATGGCAGATGATGTTTTGAAATTAGTAAGTTTAGATGATCCAGTTGGTGGTATAATTAGAGAGATCAAAAGACCTAATGGATTGCTTATTAAACAAGTGCGTGTTCCTATTGGGATTTTTGGAATCATTTATGAATCTCGACCAAATGTAACAGTTGATATTGCCTGTCTATGTATCAAATCAGGAAATGTCTGTGTATTAAAAGGTGGTAAAGAGGCTATGCATTCTAATCGCATTTTAACAAAGCTTATGCGAGAAGCCATCAAAGAGACATTACCTGTTGACTGTGTGCAACTGATTGACTATGGTGGAAGAGAAATGGTTGATGAATTGATTCATGCTTATGGTTATGTGGATGTTGTCGTGCCACGAGGAGGAGCTGGCTTAATTCAACATGTTGTGCAAAATGCAACTGTTCCTGTTATTGAAACAGGCGCTGGAAATTGTCATTTGTATATCGATAAAGAAGCAGATCTGAAAAAGGCCATAGATATCACTGTCAATGCAAAGATTCAAAGACCATCTGTCTGCAATGCCATTGAAACCATTCTCGTGCATCAGGATATAGCGGATACGTATTTACCATTATTGTATGAGGCTTTTCATGAACGTGTTGACATACGTGGGGATAGTAAAGTTCAAAAGATCATTCCATGTCAGTTAGCTACATTAACAGACTATGCGACAGAATATGACGATTATATTGTGGCTGTTAAAATTGTGGATAGTTTACAAGAGGCTATTGAACACATTTATCAGTATTCCACTAAACATTCTGAAGCTATTATTACTGAAAATCAGGATACTGCCCATATGTTTTTAAATAGTATAGATTCAGCATGTGTTTATCATAATGCTTCGACACGTTTTAGTGATGGAGGACAATTTGGTTTTGGTGCGGAACTTGGTATCAGCACGCAAAAACTACATGCCAGAGGACCATTAGGTTTGTTAGAAATGACATCATATCAATATAAAATCTATGGTCAGGGACAAGTGAGAGAATAAAGAGTGAATCATGATGATTCGCTTTTTTATTGACAATACTTAGTATACTAAGTATAATGATGAGTACGCTAAGTAATAGGAGGGATTTGATGGAATATGATTGTTTTAGTGAAATGATGGAGGAGATGCGAGAGATTCATAAAATGATTCAAAAGTTAACCTCTCAAAAATGTCATCATTTAACAGTGGAACAGGCAAAATTGATTTTTTTGATTGCTCATCAACAGATGAATCAAAAAGAGATTGCACAGAAACTTCGTATTACTGAAGCTACGCTTTCAGTAAGGATCAAAAGATTGGTGGATATGGGGCTTATTGAAAGAAAGCTGAATGAAGATGATAAAAGACATTATTATATTGTTTTATCTTCTCAAGGAGAAGCAGTCATTGACGAGATGAAGAAAGATTTTCATCATGTTCATCAGATTGTCTGTAAAGGGATGACAGATGAAGATTATATGGCTGTTTTGAATGTTGTCAAAAAAATAAAAAGGAATTTAAAGGAGGAAATCAAGTGATTAAGTTACGAAAATTTGCATATAAGTTTTGGTTGCCAATCATTTTGTGTATTGGATTTGTTTTTATTCAATCTCAATCAGAATTGGCCTTACCAGATTATATGAGTGATATTGTAACAAATGGGATACAAGCTGGTGGATTTGATACATCAATAGGTGATGTTTATAGTCAGGATACTTTTGAACATCTCTTGATTTTTGCTGATGACAAGCAAAAAGAAACGATTGAATCAAGCTATACTTTGACTTCTTACGACGATTTATCACAAGATATAAAAGATAAATTTCCAAAAATAAAGGATGCCTATGTACTTCATGATCTTTCTCAAAAAGAAACAGAAGAATTAGAAAGTGCATTAATGAAACCTATGTTAATGGTTTCTGCCATTGATTCAATGGATCCCAATTCAAAGGAATATCAGCAACAATTTCAAAATATTCCTGAGGGGATGGATATTTATCAGGTTTTTGAAATGATGGATGAACAGACACGTCATCAGATGACAGAGAAAATTGATGCCCAAATTGAGACAATGGGTGAATCAACAATGCTTGTCGCTGCAGGTAATGGTGTCAAAAATGAATATATGGCTTTAGGAGCAGATGTTGACCAGATACAGACACAATATATTTTTGTAGCTGGGTTAAAGATGTTAGGCATTGCATTATTAGGCTCTTTAGCAGCTATGGCTTCAGCCTTTTTATCTTCAAGAGTGGGTGCTGGTTTTGCGAGAGATTTAAGACGAGCAGTTTTTAAGAAAGTTGAAAGTTTTTCAAATAGCGAGTTTAATAAATTTTCAACAGCTTCATTAATTACACGTACAACTAATGATATTACACAAGTTCAGATGTTAATGATTATGTTACTGAGAATTGTATTGTTTGCCCCTATGATGGGAATTGGTGCATTAATCAAAGCCTTTACGCATTCATCATCAATGACATGGATTATTTTAATGATTCTCATTGTCATTACACTTGTCATTATGGTTTTGATGAAAGTTGTTTTACCTAAGTTTAAGGTCATTCAGTCTTTGATTGACAGATTGAATTTAACAATGCGTGAAAATTTAACTGGAGTTTTGGTTATTAGAGCTTTTGGAAATGAAAAGCACAGTGAAGAACGTTTTGATAAAGCTAATGATGATTTAACAACTGTTAACTTATTTGTCAACCGCGCTATGGCAACATTAATGCCAATCATGATGTTTATCATGAATTTTGCGACTGTTTTGGTTGTTTGGGTTGGTTCTCAACAATTAGATTTAGGAAATATTGCGATTGGAGAAATGATGGCCTTTATTCAATATGCAATGCAAATTATTATGTCATTCTTATTTATTGCGATGATTTTCATTATGATTCCTCGTGCCAGTGTGGCAGCCGATCGTGTTTATGAAGTCTTATCAACAGAATTAACAATTCAAGATCCAAAACAACCTGTTGAATTTGATTCACAACAAAAAGGTGTTGTTGAATTTAAAGATGTTTCATTTCAATACCCTGGAGCTCATGAAGCTGTTTTGAGCCATATTAGCTTTACTGCTAAACCTGGACAGACAACGGCTTTTATTGGTTCAACGGGTTCAGGAAAGAGTACATTAATCAATTTGATTCCTCGTTTTTATGATGTCACTGCAGGTGAGGTTATTGTTGATGGTGTCAATGTCAAAGATGTAAACCAACATGATTTAAGAGAACGTATTGGTGTTGTTCCTCAAAAAGGAGTCTTATTTTCAGGAACGATTCGTTCCAATTTAAAATATGGCGCTCATGATGCTACTGATGAAGAATTAAATGAAGTCATTCGTGTGGCTCAGGCAAAAGAATTTGTTGATGCAAAACCACATGGTTTAGATGAAGCTATTTCACAAGGTGGAACAAATGTGTCTGGAGGACAAAAACAACGTTTAGCTATCGCCAGAGCTTTAGCAAAAAATCCAGAAATTCTTATTTTTGATGATAGTTTTTCAGCATTGGATTTTAAAACAGATGCTATTTTAAGAAAAGAATTAAGTCAATTGATGGAAAAAAATCAAAATACTGTTTTGATCGTTGGACAAAGAATCGCTTCTATCATGGATGCAGATCAGATTATTGTTTTAGATGATGGAAAAATTGTTGGAAAAGGAACTCATGATGAATTGATGAAAAATTGTCAGGTTTATCAGGAAATTGCTTATTCACAACTTTCAAAGGAGGAATTAGCCAATGCCTAGAGGACATATGGGTGGTAGACAGATGTCTAATGAAAAAGCTAAGGACTTTAAGGGAACAATTAAAAAATTGTTTGCTCATTTACGACCTTATTATGTGAAATTTATATTTATTTTTATATTTGCTGCGGGTTCAACTGTTTTTTCAATCTTTGGACCAAAAGTTTTAGCTCAAGCCACAGATAAATTGAGCGAAGGAATTATGGCGAAAGTCACACATACTGGTGGTATTGATTTTGATGCTATTTTCCAGATTCTCTTTTTCCTGGTTTGTATTTATTTAATAAGTGCACTTTTTAATTATATACAAGGATTTTTAACTTCTGGTATTTCTCAAAAAGTCGCTTATGATTTTAGAAAAGAAATTTCTGAAAAAATGGATCGTTTGCCACTCAGTTATTTTGATACACATTCGAGTGGCGATACATTATCACGTGTAACAAATGATGTCGATTTGATTGCTCAATCATTGAATCAGAGTTTAACACAAATCGTGACATCTTCAGTAACGGTTATTGGAATTTTTATCATGATGCTGACAATCAGTATTCCAATGACATTATTAGCATTATGTGTGTTACCTGTTTCTATGTTTTTCATGTCAAAAATCATGAAAAGAACACAAAAATACTTTATTTCTCAACAGACAAGTTTAGGGAATGTCAATGGTCATATTGAAGAAATGTATGGTGCTCATCAGGTTGTCAAAGCCTTTAATGGTGAAGAGGATTCTGTTGCCAGATTTGAAGAATATAATAATGATTTATATAATTCAGCTTGGAAGTCACAATTCTTTTCAGGTTTATTACAGCCACTGACAACATTTGTTGGAAATATTGGATATGTTGGTGTTTGTTTATTAGGTGGATTTTTAGCGACAGGAAATATGATCTCTATTGGAGATATTCAGGCTTTTATTCAGTATGTGCGTCAATTTAATCAGCCTATTACACAATTGGCTCAAATCATGAATCAATTACAATCTACAGCCGCTGCTGCTGAACGTGTTTTTGAATTTTTAGATGAAACAGAAATGGAAGAAGAACACGCTTTAGTCACAAGCGAACAAGTTAACCATATGCAGGGAAGTGTTACTTTCAATCATGTTCAATTTGGTTATACGCCAGAAAAAACCATTATCCATGATTTCTCTATGCATGTGCATGCTGGACAAAGTGTGGCTATTGTTGGGCCAACGGGTGCAGGAAAAACAACCATTGTGAAATTATTGATGCGTTTCTATGAATTGAATGGTGGACATATTTTAGTAGGTGGTGAAGATATTACTCATTTTGCTAGAAGTGATTTAAGAAGTCTATTTGGAATGGTCTTGCAGGATACATGGCTATTTGGTGGAACAATCCGTGAAAATTTAAAATATGGAAAATTGGATGCTACAGATGAAGAAATGTATGAAGCTTGTCGTTTGGCGTATGCTGATCATTTTATTAATACATTGGAAGATGGATATGATACCATCATTAATGAAGAATCTAGTAATATCTCTCAAGGTCAAAAGCAGTTATTAACGATTGCGAGAGCTTTCCTTGCTAATCCTAAGATATTAATATTAGATGAAGCAACATCATCTGTTGATACCAGAACTGAGGTTTTAATTCAGCGTGGTATGGATAAATTAATGGAAGGAAGAACATGTTTTATTATTGCGCATAGACTTTCTACAATCAAAGATGCTAATACTATTATTGTGATGAAAGATGGAGATATTGTTGAATTAGGAAATCATGAGTCATTATTGGAAAAAGGTGGCTTCTATGCTGATCTTTATCAGTCACAATTTGAATCTAGTCATGAATAACTTACTCGTTTTGAGTAAGTTTTTTTTATGATGTTAAATACTTTTAAAAATTTATATAAAAAATTTTAAATAAATTAATGAAAATCTATTTACAAATCTAAAAAAGAGGTGTATAGTAACATTACTTCAAAAATTTGAAGTAAGAATATAAAAAATTTTAAGTAAGCACATAGGAGGACATATCATGTTTGAACAAGTAAAAGATGCATTAGTAGAATCTTTAAATATTGATGGAGAAGAAATTAAATTAGAATCTAACTTAAAAGATGATTTAGGAATTGATTCTTTAGCAGCTGTTGAATTATCTTTAGATTTAGAAACAGAATTTGATGTTGAAATTTCTGATGAAGAATTAGCTGCATTAGTAACTGTAGAAGATATTGTGAAATTAATTGAATCTAAACAATAAGCTAAGGTTTCACTTAGCTTATTTTTCTAAGGAGGAACATGTATGGATACTGAAAAAATTAAATCAATTATGAAGATGTTTGAAGAAAGTCAAATATCTAAGATGGATTTAACTGATGGTGATTTACATATCACATTAGAAAAAGATATAGAAGCAAAACAAATCATAACACCTACCGATGTCAAAACACCTAGTGAACACAATGAAGAAACAATTCAGGAAACAGGTACACCTATCAAAAGTCCAATTGTTGGAACATATTATCAATCAAGTGGTGCGGGAAAAGAACCTTATGTCAAAGTTGGAGATATGATTCAAGAAGGAGACACGATTTGTATCATTGAAGCCATGAAAGTCATGAATGAAATTAAAGCAACTGTTTCTGGAAAAGTTTTATCTATTGAAGTTCAAGATGGTCAAACAGTTGAATATGATCAGACTTTAATGATGATAGGGTAAGGTGATAATGTGATTGAAAAATTATTGATTGCCAATCGTGGAGAAATCGCAGTCAGAATTATACGTACATGTAAAGAAATAGGAATTCAGACTGTTGCCGTTTATTCAACAGCTGATAAACATTCTTTGCACGTGCAATTAGCGGATGAATCTGTATGTATTGGTGGACCATTAGCTAATGAATCATACCTGAATATGAATGCGATTATTCAGGCAGCCTGCAATACGGGATGTGATGCGATTCATCCTGGATTTGGTTTTTTAAGTGAAAACAGTGAATTTGCCAGACTTGTTATTCAATGTGGATTGATCTGGGTAGGACCATCACCTGATATTATTGATATGTTAGGAAATAAGTCTGCCGCAAGAAAGATGATGAAAGAAGCAGGAGTTCCTGTGATTCCTGGTTCTAAAGAAGTCATTGAAACTGTAGAACAGGGGAAAAAGGTTGCTGAAGATATAGGATATCCTGTTATGATTAAAGCCAGCAATGGTGGTGGTGGACGTGGTATGCGTGTAGTTCATAATGAAGAAGAGTTTGAAACACAATATCTTAATGCCAAAGCTGAAGCCAAAGCTTGTTTTGGTGATGATGATGTCTATTTAGAAAAATTAATTGAAAATCCAAAACATATTGAAGTTCAAGTCATTGGTGATCATCATGGTCATGTGATTCATTTATTTGAAAGGGATTGTTCGTTTCAAAGACGTCATCAAAAGATGATTGAAGAAGCACCATGTCATATTTTAAAGAAAGATGTGCGTCAAAGATTGTTTGAAGATGCCATCAAAGCTTGTCATCATGTGGGATATAATAGTGTTGGAACAATTGAGTTTTTATTAGATAAACACGGACAATATTATTTTATGGAAATGAATACACGTATTCAGGTTGAACATCCTATTACAGAGATGATTTGTGGTATTGATTTAGTCAAGTTACAGATTAAGGTTGCTGAAGGATTAAAACTTCCATACAAGCAAGAAGATATTCATCAAAATGGATATGCTTTAGAATGTCGTATTAATGCTGAAGATATGAATCGTGATTTTGCGCCAACACCTGGAAAAATAACATTTATGCATTTACCAGGTGGAAGAGGAGTGCGAGTGGATAGTGCCATGTATAGTGGGTGTGAAATTTCACCTTATTATGATTCGATGATTTTAAAATTAATTACTTTTGCACCAACACGTCTAGAATGTATTAAAAAAATGCGTGCAGCGTTAAGTGAAGTCATTATTGATGGTATTTCAACGAATACAAAATTCCATTATTATGTTCTACATTCTAAAGAATTTATTGAAGGAAGTTATGATACAAGCTTCTGTGAAACATTTATAAAGGAGTTGAAAGATAATGGATCAATTGTTTAAAAAAAGAAATGAAGAATTAAAACAATTCTCATCATGGTTAAATAGACATAAAATTAAAGAAAAAAAAGAAATTCCTGAAAATATCTTTAAACAATGTGATCATTGTCATGAATCTATTCCTTATTTTTCACTTATCGAAAATGATTATGTTTGTCCTAAATGTGGTCATCATATGAAAATCAGTGCCAGACAGCGTATACGTGATTTAATGGATGAAGGCACTTGGAAAGAATATTTTGAAAAAGATAAAACATCTAACAATGAAAATTTTCCTGGTTACGATGAAAAGCTAAAAAAAGCCTGGATGTCAACCGGTATGAATGAAGCTGTCATTTGTGGTGTTGGTAAAATCAACCAGAGTCGTGTTGTCTTATGTGTCATGGATTCTCGTTTCATGATGGGAAGTATGGGAAAAGTTGTTGGTGAAAAAATATGTAAAGCAGTAGAACTGGCTACACGTAAAAAATTACCATTGATTATTAGCTGTACCAGTGGTGGTGCCAGAATGCAAGAAGGTATTGATTCTTTAATGCAGATGGCTAAAATCAGTGCTGCTTTAAAACGTTTTTCAAATCAAGGAGGTCTTTATATAGCCTTATTAACACATCCTACAACAGGTGGTGTCAGTGCCAGCTTTGCGATGCTGGGAGATATTATCATTGCTGAACCACAGGCCATGATTGGATTTGCTGGAAAACGTGTTATTCAAGATACAATTAAGCAGGAGTTACCTGAAGGTTTCCAAACTGCAGAATTCTTACTTGAAAAAGGTTTTATTGATATGATTGTGGAAAGACATGATTTGAAAAATGTTATTTCAGATTTATTAAAATTACATGGAGGAAAATTATGAGCCTCGTAGATAATGAAAGAAAAATAAAAGAGTTACAGGCGAAAAGAGCTGTAACAGAAGATCAAAAAGAGTTCGATGAACTTTCTCAAGAGATTGATACTCTCACAAAAGAAACATATCATCATTTAACTGCTTGGGATCGTGTGTCTATCGCAAGACATCCATCACGACCAAAAGCAAGTGATTTTATTGAGGGATTGTTTGACCATTTCTATGAACTTCATGGGGATAGATGTTATGGAGATGATCAGGCTATTATTGGGGGAATTGGTTATTTTCACGATATGCCAGTCACTGTTATTGCGCAAGCCAAAGGAAAGACATTGGAAGAAAATTTGAATCGTCATTTTGGAATGTGTAATCCTGAAGGTTATCGTAAAGCTCTCAGACTTGCCAGACAAGCCGAAAAGTTTCATCGACCAATCATTACTTTTGTAGATACCGCAGGAGCTTATCCTGGTATCGAAGCTGAGGAGAGGGGACAGGCACAGGCGATTGCTGAATGTTTATACACTTTTTCTGATTTGAAAACACCTGTTATTTGTATTGTTTTATCAGAAGGTGGTAGTGGAGGAGCATTAGCTTTAAGTGTTGCCGATCGTATTTGTATGTTAGAAAATGCCATTTATTCTGTTTTATCACCTGAAGGTTTTGCAAGTATTTTATGGAAAGATGATAGTCGTGTTCAAGAAGCGGCTGAAGTGATGAAACTGACATCGTATGATTTATATGATAAAGGAATTGCTGATTATTTGGTCAAAGAACCAACAGGTGGTATGCAAAATGATTTAAAACTTGTATTAGATAATATTGATCAGTATTTACAAAAAGAATTAGATGTTTTAACTCATACAAAAGAAAAAGATTTATTGGAAAAACGTTATCAAAAGTTCCGTAAGATAGGAGTTATGTCATGAGTTCAATAGAAATATTAGGAACTGGGTTTGTCAAAGCTCAAAAGAAAGTAACGAATTTTGATTTAGAAAAAAGAGTTGAAACAAGTGATGAATGGATTGTACAAAGAACAGGTATTTCATCACGTTATGTGAGTGAAACTGAAAATACAAGTGATTTGGCTTATAAAGCCAGTTTACAGGCGATTGAAGATGCACATATTCAAAAAGAAGACATTGAAGTGATTATTGTTGCAACAATGACACCAGATTGTATGACACCTTCAACAGCTTGTCTTGTTCAGGCAAAACTGGGATTAAATGATTGTCCTGTCTTTGCTTTTGATATTAATGGAGCATGTAGTGGATTTTTATATGCATTTCAGATTGCCAGTGATTTATTAAGTAGATATCACCATATCTTAGTCATTGGTAGTGAAACAATTAGTAAGATGATTGACTGGAATGATCGTTCAACTTGCGTTTTATTTGGGGATGGTGCAGGTGCGATGGTTCTTGGTCGAGGAGATACAAAACTTTATCACTATGCCAATAGTGAAGGAGACTTACAGGAAGTCTTACATGCTCAAGGATTGCCTTTAGTTCATGATTTACAAAATCAGGGAGCATCAACACATTATTTAAATATGAAAGGAAATGATGTGTTTAGATTTGCAATTAGAGTTTTAAAAGAATCTATTGAAAATGTTTTGGATCAGTCAGGACTTTCTATAGATGATATTGATTTGGTTATTCCACATCAGGCGAATTATCGTATTATTTCTCATGTGGCAAAAAAGATGAAAGTCGATTTATCAAAATTTTATATGAATCTTCAAGAGTTTGGAAATACTTCAGCGGCCAGTATTCCTATTGCTTATGCAATGGCACAAAGAGAAGGAAAGATTCCTGAAAAGGGACGTGTTATTTTGGTTGGATTTGGTGCTGGATTAACTTATGGAGCAACTCTTATTGACAATAGAGGAGGACAATAAAGTGTTATTAAATGAATTATTAAATATAAAATACCCTATTATTCAAGGAGCTATGGCGAATATTGCAACTGCTTCCTTTGCTGCCTGTGTTTCTAATAGTGGTGGTTTAGGGATTATTGCGACAGGATCAATGGATGCAGCTCAAACACGTGAAGAAATCCAAAAATGTAAACAATTAACAGACAAGCCTTTTGGTGTCAATGTGATGTTGATGAATCCATATGCCAGTGAAATTATTGATGTTATTGTTGAAGAAGGCGTTCATGTTGTGACAACAGGAGCGGGAAATCCAGGACCTTATATGGCAAAACTCAAAGAAGCTGGAATTAAAGTTTTACCAGTTGTGCCTAGCGTTGGTTTGGCTAAACGTATGGAAAGAGCTGGTGCTGATGCTTTGATTGTTGAAGGTGGAGAATCAGGTGGACATGTTGGTGAAATGACAACAATGGCTTTGGTTCCACAAGTTGTAGATGCTGTCAATATTCCAGTGATTGCAGCTGGTGGGATTGGAGATGGACGTGGTGTGATGGCAGCTTTGAGTTTAGGTGCTATTGGCGTACAGATTGGAACATGTCTATTGGTTGCTAATGAATGTCCAATTCATGAAAACTATAAAGATGCTGTTATTAAAGCCAAAGATACTGATACTGTTGTAACTGGAAGAAGTGTGAATACACCAGTCCGTATTTTAAAGAATCAAATGGCAAGAGAATATTTAAAACTTGAAGGACATTTTGAAAGTCGTGAAGAATTAGAAAAATTAACACTTGGGGCTTTAAGAAAAGCTGTACAAAGTGGTGATGTGAAAACTGGGTCTGTGATGATGGGACAAATTGCTGGAATGGTCAAAGAAAAGAAACCAATGCAACAGATTCTTGATGAAATGATGGCTTCAACAAAACAAGTTTATGCAAACCTGCAAAAAGTCATGGAGGAAATGCAATGATTCAAATCCAAAATCGTATCATGAAACTTCCTATCATTCAAGGTGGTATGGGAGTCGGTATTTCTTTATCATCATTAGCAGGAGCAGTTGCAAAATGTGGTGCTATGGGTGTCATCAGTGCCGCTCATCCTGGCTATAATTATGAAGGATTTAGAAAAAATCCAATTGCTGTGAATTGTCAGGCTTTAAAAGATCATATCCAACGTGCCAAAGAGCTTGCTAAAGGAAATGGTTTGATTGGTGTCAATATTATGGTTGCCAGTCAAAACTATGAAGATTTCGTGAAAGCATCTCTTGAAGGTGGTTGTGATGCCATTATTTCAGGGGCAGGATTACCATTAGATTTACCTAAGTTTGCTAAAGGAAAGGCGCTTTTAGCACCGATTGTATCGAGTGGAAAAGCGGCCAAATTGATTGCCAGAGTATGGGATAAACGTTATCAGTATACACCTGATTTCGTAGTGATTGAAGGTAGTGAAGCTGGTGGACATCTGGGATTTAAAAAAGATGATTTATTGGCTCATACGTGTCAAAAACTAAGTGATATTTTAGCTGATGTTAAAAAAGAATTAAAAGTTTGGGAAGACAAATACAAAAAGACAATTCCTGTTTTTGTTGCTGGAGGTATAGATTCTGGAAAGAAGATTGCTGAATTCATCAAATTAGGTGCAACAGGTGTACAGATTGCCACACCATTTATTGCGACTTATGAATGTGATGCAGCACAAGAATTTAAAGATATGGTTATTCAATGTCGCCCAGAAGATATTGAACTTGTCTCTAGTCCAGCAGGACTTCCAGGACGTGCTATTGTCAATGATTTTGTAAAGAAAACACGAGAAACAGGAAATATCTGTATGAAAAATTGTCTTCATTGCATGATTCCTTGCAATCCTGAAAATACACCCTATTGTATTAGTGAAGCTTTGATACAGAGTGTAAAAGGAAATGTACAAAATGGTCTGGTCTTTGTAGGGAGCCAGGCAGCGAGAATTCATGAAATGAAACATGTTGAAGAAGTGATTCATGAATATATGAAAGAAATGGAGGAAAATCTATGAAAATAGGAATGATTTTTGCTGGTCAAGGTAGCCAATATGTAGGTATGGGAAAAGCATTTTATGATGAATTCCAAGAAGCCAGAGATGTTTTTGATCAGGCCAATATTGATATTGATGTCAAAAAAGTATGTTTTGAAGGACCTGAAGATGTTTTAAATGAAACATCATATGCACAGCCTTGTATTTTAACAACATCATTAGCTATTGCGAAAGTGATTGAAGCACAAGGTATTCATCCTGATTATGTGGCAGGTTTATCATTAGGAGAATATTCTGCCTTGGCTTATGCAGGAGCATTTGACACACAAGATGCGATTTCAATTGTGAGACGTCGTGGACAGATTATGAGTGAAGCCCTGCCAGCTGGAACAACATCTATGGCAGCTGTTTTAGCAATGGATGCCCAAAAGATTCAAGAAGTTATTGAACCAATTGATGGTGTTACAATTGCCAATTATAATTGTCCAGGACAAATTGTGATTACAGGAACAAAAGAAGCTGTTGAGATTGCTTCAGAAAAATTAAAAGAAGCTGGCGCAAAACGTGTCATTCCATTAAAAGTTTCAGGAGCATTCCATTCTCCATTATTAGAAGAAGCATCATATAAGCTGAAAGAAGAGTTAGAAAAATATGATATTCATGAAACAAAGATTCCAGTTGTTTATAATGTTTCAGGAAAAGAAGAAGATGGAGATCTCATTGATATTTTAACTCAACAAATCAAATCAAGTGTTTATTTCTATCAATCAATTCAATATATGATTGCACAAGGTGTTGAAGCTTTTGTGGAAATTGGACCAGGAAAAGCATTAAGTGCCTTTGTTAAGAAGACAGATAGAAGTATTCCTGTTTATAGTGTAGATAGTATTGAAGGTTTAAATCAAATGTTAGGAGCGTTAAAAGATGAGTAAAGTAGCGTTAATTACTGGTGCCAGTCGTGGAATTGGTAGAGCCATTGCTTTAAAATTTGCAAGTGAAGGATATAATATTGCGATTAATTATATTGGAAATCATGATGAAGCTTTAGAAGTCCAAAAAGAATGTTGTACTCATGGTATTGAAGCTATGATTTATGAAGGTGATGTCACTGATTATGATGCCATGGATCAAATGATGAAAGCTGTTTTAGAACAGTTTGGTTCTATTGATGTCTTGGTTAACAATTCAGGGATTACAAAAGATCAGTTATTATTAAAAATGAATACACAGTCATTTATGGATGTCATTGATGTCAATTTAAAAGGAACATTTAATACCATTAAAGCTGTTTCTCGTATTATGATGAAACAAAGATCAGGTGTTATTATCAATATGGCAAGTGTAATTGGAATTATTGGAAATGTTGGACAAGCCAATTATGCAGCCAGTAAAGCTGGTGTCATTGCTTTAACAAAATCAGTTGCCAAAGAATTAGCACCACGTCATATTCGTGCGAATGCGATTGCGCCAGGATTCATTGCCACAAAAATGACAGATGTTTTAAGTGATGATACAAAAGAAAATATCTTAAAAAATATTCCATTGCAACAAATGGGTGAACCAGAAGATGTTGCGAATGTTGCATACTTTTTAGCAAGTGATAGTGCAAAATATATTACGGGTCAAGTCATCAATGTTGATGGCGGAATGGTCATGTAAGGAGGACAAAACATGAAAAGAAGAGTTGTCGTTACTGGAATGGGAGCCGTATCTCCAATTGGAAATACTGTTGAAGAAACTTGGAATGGTATTTTAAATCAGACATGTGGAATTGATGAAATTACACATTTTGATACAAGTGATTATAAAGTCAAATTAGCTGGAGAAGTGAAAAATCTTGATTTAGAACAATATTTTACAAAAAGAGATTTAAAATTTAATGATCGTTTTACGCAATTTGCCAGAGTTGTTTCTAAACAGGCTATTGAAAATGCAAAGTTGGATTTAGAAACAATGAATAAAAATCGTTTTGGTGTCATTATTGGTAGTGGTATTGGTGGTGTTGAATCTATTGAAAAAGCGGAACAAAGTTTATTAAATAGAGGACCATCAAAAGTTTCACCATATTTTATTCCTATGACTTTAATTAATTTAGCAGCAGGAAGTGTTGCGATTGATTTAGGTGCAAAAGGTTATGTATCTTCTGTTGTAACTGCATGTGCAGCTGGAACAAATGCAATTGGTGAAGCCTTCCATAAAATCAGAGATGGATATGAAGATATTATGATTGCTGGAGGAAGTGAAGCTTCTATTACACCATTATCAGTTGCAGGATTTGCTTCTATGAAAGCTTTGCATACTGGTGAGAATAAAGATCGTGCTTCTATTCCATTTGATAAAGATCGTAGTGGTTTTGTCATGGGTGAAGGTGCAGCTGTTTTAGTATTAGAAGAATTACAACATGCATTAGATAGACATGCGACAATCTATGGTGAAATTGTTGGTTATGGAGCAACTTGTGATGCTTATCATATTACAGCACCATTATCTGATGGAAGCGGTGGTGGAGAAGCGATGAAACAGGCTTTAGAAGATGCTGCTTTACAACCATCTGATATTGATTATATCAATGCTCATGGGACATCTACACCATTAAATGATAAGACAGAAACAATGGCTGTGAAATATGCTTTTGGTGACGATGCATATCATTTGGCTATGTCATCAACAAAATCTTATACAGGACATTTATTAGGAGCGAGTGGTGCTTTAGAATCTGTTATTTGTGTAAAAGCATTACAGGAAGGATATATCCCAGCTACAATTCATTATCAAAATAAAGATGAAGACTGTGATTTAGATATCGTTGCAAATGTTGGTAGAAAACAAGATATTCATTATGCTATGAATAACTCTTTAGGTTTTGGTGGACATAATGCATCATTGATTTTCAAGAAATGGGAGGATTAGAGATGTTATATAATTCTAATGATATTCAAAAAATTATTCCCCATCGTTATCCATTTTTACTTGTTGATTGTATTGAAAGTATTAGTGAAGATGGAAAAACAATTGTTGGGAAAAAATGTGTGACAGCTAATGAAATGCAGTTTTTAGGACATTTTCCAGAAAAACATGTGATGCCAGGTGTTTTAATTATTGAAGCATTAGCACAAACAGGATGTGTCTTATTGCTTTCTAAAGAAGAAAATAAAGGAAAGATTGCTTTCTTTGCTGGAATTAATAAAGCACGTTTTAGAAAACAAGTTATTCCTGGTGATGTTTTAACAATGACTGTCACTTTGACAAAAGAAAAAGGTGGTATTTACTTTGCATCTATTCAAGCAAAAGTAGAAGATGAAATTGCTGTCACTGGAGAAATTATGTGTGCTGTAGGTGAATAATAAAAAAAGCAGAAAGATTTTGACATCTTTCTGTTTTTTTTATGGTTTTATAAAAGTTATTAAGGCTCTGTGTCAAGAGTGATATTTCTATTGATGTATTGTATAAAATAGATGATGACTATGATTCATTTGAGTATTGACTACCATGCTGGTTGTCCTGTTTCAATAAGGTTATCAATATCTTTATAAGCATTTTCAATAGCTTCTATATGATATCATTCATACATATTATAAACAAAATCAGTTAAATTTTTTTCATCCAGTTGTTTTAAAACTTTTCCTGCACTTGTTCCTTTATAGTTTGCATAACTTTCAAGTAAGTAAGCAAAAAATCTCAATTCTTTATTTAATTTCATCACTTCTTAGATACAGTGAATTTTTGGATTACCAGTTGCTTCTTCATATTCCCACATGTCAAAGATAGCAAGACTACTCAAATACCATCATTTCATATCATCATTCAATAACATTGTGTGTTTGGGAATTTAAAAAGATTCATAGTGCATCCATATCAGTGACTGTTTTTTTGCAATCAGTATTGCAACTTCACTATCAATATTTTGTAAAATGTTTGGATTTGTTTTATTGATCATACTGCTTCACCTCGATAAATTTTAAACATTCTCATTAAAAAAGCATATAGATAGAATGATTACTATGGTTTTAAAAACTATTGGTGATTGATTTTCCAATAGTTTTTCATTTAATGTTTTTTAAACTTGTAAATAATTTTATTGGCATAAGGAATAGAAGAAAGTTCTTGAGGATGGTCTGAATAGAAATAGAAGATAATAACAAAGTAAACAATAACTCCTATGATCACGGCGAGTACTAATGGAATAAGAACTTTTCTTGTTAGGGCAAATAAACCATAGTAAACAATGGCTACAATGATACCCATGAAGATAGAAGAAATAATAGGTAATAAATATGTCTTTTTTATTTCTTGTCTATAACGTGTGATTTTACGTAACATTCTTTGATTTAAATAACATACTTGTAAACCATATAAACAATTGGCTATCATCAAAGCATAGAGTCCTAAAGGTGTAAACATCAATAAAAGGATTGTGATGACTAAATGGTAGATCAAAGCTATAGCAGCGTTTTTTAAAGGCGTGTTGACTTCTCCAAGAGCCTGTAAAATTCCATTGGTTAGAGTTGATAAACCAAAGAAAACAATACCTGGACTTCCTAGAGCTAACATTAATGTAGAAGTGGCAACTGTTTCTTCTTGAGGAAAGAGGATACCAATAATAGGATAAGCCAAGACACTCATACCCACAGCAGCCGGAATAAGTAACAGCATTGTCACACGAATGCCTGAACGAATATGTTCCCTTGTTTCACGGGCATTTTTTAATGACCATGATGAAGAAATAGCAGGAATGGATGCTGTTGACATGGCAGAAGCTAAAGCCACAGGAACATTTTGTAAAACAATATATTGACCAGAATAAACACCCCACATAGAGGCTGAAGTTGGATCAGTTCCAATAATAAAAGAATAAATATATTGGTCAATAACAGTAATAAGATTATAAACACATGTTGCAAAGATAATAGGTGTGACTATATGAATAATCATTTTGAAAATATCTTTATAAGAATCTTCATAATCATCAGGAGTATCTTTAATAATTAAATGATTACGATTCTTTAAATACATAATCATCATAAAAATTAAACCCACCAGAACACCGACACCAGGTCCAACTGCTCCCCCAGCGGCACCTGCAGCAGCCATTTCACTGCCACCTGTTTCCATCAATGGCTGAATGAATAAATAAGCACATCCAATGGCGACAATTGCATTAAAAATCTGTTCAATAATTTGTGAAACAGATGTATAAAAAGTTGTCTGATGAGCCTGAAAATAACCTCTAAAGACACCCAATAGACCAGATAGGAAAATAGTTGGACAAAGGATTCTCAGTGGTAATACAGAATACCCTGTAACAAGTAAAGGGGCTAAAAGATAGGCAATGATCGAAGCACTACCACCAATAATACAAATATAGATAAATGAACATTTTAAAATCTTTTGTACATTATTATATTGATGAATAGCTAGTTTTTCAGCAATTAACTTTGAAATAGCTGTTGGAATACTATAAGAAGATAAGAGTAATATTAAAGCATAAATATTATATGCCATTGAATAATAACCAATACCTTCAGCACTAATTAATGCTGTTAAGGGGCTTTTATATAAAGCTCCAATGATTCGTACGAAAATACCTGCAATTGCAAGTATAGATGCCTGTTTAACGATTGAACGTGACATGGGTAAACCTCACTTTCCAGTAATTCTTTGTTTATTATAACATTAATTCCAATAATTTCAAAAAAACTTATATATTTATACATAAAATGATTTTTTTCATAGGTTTTACACATTGATTGTATAATATACTGATAGTGAAAGGAATGTTGAAAAAGTATTGAAAAAATTTTTAAAGATATTTTTAATATTTATGATAATGATATCTACGATTTACGGATGTTATCGATTTTATCAAGAAAAAAAAGAAGAAAAACAATTACAAAGAATTCAAAATCAAGTCAATGAACAGTCGAAAAGAAAGATTGATGATGAATTATCAGTTATTGCTATTGGAAATAGTAATTTATATAGTGGTTTTAATCCATTACAATTGTGGCATAAATATAAAATAACGTCTTTTGTGGCTGCTGAACCAAGTCAAGATCCTAATCGTGCTTATTATTTTAAAAAATGTTTTAGAGTTTCAACACCCCCAATTAATTATATGGGAGATGGATGAAATGTTTACAGGAAAGGATTTTAATGATGAAAAAGCTCAAAAATATGCACCGATGAATCTATTTCCTATAGCTAGAAATTATACAAATTGGAAGAAATATTCAGCTCAATCATTTAAAAACTATGATAATTATGATTATAACTATCTTTCAAGGATGGCTACAAAGGGTTATTTATATAAAACAAAAGTAAAAGCAAGAAAGCAAAATAAAAATTTTATGATCAAAACAATCAAAAGAGCTAATATAAAACCACATAGACAAGAAATATTTTATAAAATTGTGAGTTTATTAAAAGAAAAGCAAATTCCTTTATTATTAATAACGATTCCATCAGCGAGATCATGGACGATGGAGAAACATAATACAATCATGGATTTATCAAAAGAAGTGGGTGTTCCATTTTTGGATTTGAATTTAAATAATCAGTTAATTAATTGGAAAAAAGACACAAGGGATGAAGGAATGCATCTTAATGATTATGGGGCACAAAAAGTAACAGCCTATATAGGAGAGTATTTAAAGGAACATAACTTAATAGAGAATCAAACAATAAGTCAAGAAAGTCAGAAGATGTGGGATCAAGATTATTATGATTATATTGAAATGATCAATTAAACTTCATGAAATGTAAAAAAGTCTATTTTAACATCTATATATTGTGCTATAATATATAAAAATATGTCTTGGAGGAGAATTATGAACGATAGTAGAATTTGTATTGCATTAGATTTTCAAACAAAGCAAGATGTTAAAGATTTCTTAGATAAGTTTGAAGATGAAAAATTGTATGTAAAAATTGGGATGGAATTATTTTATGGTGAAGGTATTGAAATGATTAAAATGATTAAAGAAAAAGGACATAAAATATTTCTTGATTTAAAATTACATGACATTCCTAATACTGTCAAAAGTGCGATGAAACAATTAGCAAAATTAGATGTAGATATGGTTAATGTTCATGCTTCAGGAAGCATTGCGATGATGAAAGCAGCAATTGATGGTTTAAATGAAGGAGCTAATGGAGGAAAACGACCTTTATGTATTGCTGTGACATGTTTAACTTCATTGGACCAAAAAGTTTTAGATGATGAACTTTTGATTCATGAACCATTAGAAAAGGTTGTTTTAAAATGGGCACAAAATGCGAAAGAAGCTGGATTAGATGGTGTTGTCTGTTCACCTTTAGAATCAAAGATTATTCATGAAAATTTAGGAATGGACTTTTTAACAGTGACACCGGGTATCCGTCTTGCAAGTGATAGTGTGAATGATCAAAAACGTGTCACAACACCAGCTATGGCAAGAGAATTAACATCAAGTTATATCGTTGTAGGAAGAACAATTACAAACGCTGCTGATCCAGTAGCAACATATAAAGAAGTTTATAAACAATTTCAAGGAGAGTAGAAAATGATGGAAAAAACTATAGCAAAAGATTTATTAAGTATTCAAGCAGTCTTTTTAAGACCAAATGAGCCTTTTACTTGGGCATCAGGTATTAAATCACCTATTTATTGTGATAATCGTTTGACATTATCTTATCCTGAAGTCAGAAAAGATATTGAACAAGGATTAGCAAAACTTATTAAAGAAAACTATCCAGAATGTGAATGTTTAATGGGAACAGCGACTGCCGGAATTGCACATGCGGCTTTAGCAGCTGACATTTTAGATTTACCAATGGGATATGTTCGTGGTGGAGCCAAATCACATGGAAGAAATAATCGTATTGAAGGATTAGTGAAACCGGGAATGAAAGTTGTAGTTGTTGAAGATTTGATTTCAACAGGTGGCTCATCATTAGAATGTGTAGATGCTTTAAGAGAAGCAGGCTGCGAAGTTTTAGGAATGGTTGCTATCTTTACATATGGATTAGAAGATTCAGCGAAAAACTTTGCTGCTAAGGATTGTAGTTTTTATACACTTACAAACTATGATACTTTAATTCAAGTTGCAGTTGAACATGAGTATATTGAAGCTGCTGATTTAGAAAAATTGAAAGCATGGAAAAAAGATCCTCATGATGAATCTTGGATGAGCAAGTAAAGTTAAAAAATAGGATAAAAAGGGGATGAAATGTAATTAATGTTGCAATTTCTCCCTTTTTAATGTATAACTATATAGGTTATGAGAGTCTTAAGGAGGATACATATGTTCAAGAGTTTGAGATATGTCTTAAAAGAAAATTTTACAAACTTATTTAGAATATATTCAATTGCTAAATATGAAATATTAGCAGATATGAGGGATTCTAAATTGGGATTATTCTGGAACTTTGCTAATCCAACTATTCAAGTTTTAACTTATTGGTTAGTATTCGGAGTTATTTTACCAGGACGTTCAGATGAAGATGGTATTCCATATTTATGTTGGTTACTTGGTGGTATTGTTGTCTGGTTTTTTATCTCTCCATGTATTACAAATGGATGTAATGCTGTGTATGCTAAAAGAGATGTTATTACAAAAATGAAATTTCCTGTGAGTATTTTACCTGCAACAGTTGTAATGAAAGAATTGTTTAATCATCTTTGTTTGATGATTATCTTAGTTGTTTTATTTTTAATATTTGGGTTTTATCCAAATATTCACTGGTTTGGATTATTATATTATTTATTCTGTGCAGTTATTTTTTCTATTTCTTTATCAATGACAACATCAGTTTTAAATATGTTAGCTAGAGATACACGAAAATTGATTTTAGCTTGTATGCGTTTATTACTCTATTTAACACCAGTTTTATGGAGCCCTCATAAACTAGATGGACATAGAATTCTGTCGGTGTTAATGAAGTTTAATCCTATTGATTATATTGTACAGGGATATCGAGATTGCTTTTTCTTTCATCAAGGATTGTTATCGTTTGGATATCAAGGATTAATTTTCTGGGGTATTACAATCTTGCTTCTTATTGTAGGAAGTTATATGATGTATAAGTTTAAACATAAGTTTATTGATTTGATGTAGAGGTGTTAAGATGAATCAAGAATATGCAATAGAATTTAATCATGTATCTAAAATATACACTTTAAAATCTAAAGATAAAAAACATAAAGAAGACCAGAGATTTTATGCTTTGAAAGATATTAATTTTAAAATACCGAAAGGGGAAGTTGTAGGCGTTTTGGGAACTAATGGTTCTGGTAAATCAACAATGTCAATTATTCTGGCAGGTATTAGTGAAATTGATGAAGGAGAAATGATTGTCAATGGTGAACAATCATTAATTGCCATTAATACAGGCTTAAATATGCAATTAACTGGTATGGAAAATATAGAATTAAAAGGAGCTTTATTAGGACTTTCTAAGAAAAGGATTCAAGAGATTAAAGATGGAGTCATAGCATTTGCAGAAATTGGTGATTTCTTATATCAGCCTGTAAAAAAATATTCTAGTGGTATGAAGTCTAGATTAGGTTTTTCTATTAATTTATGTTTGGATCCGGATATTTTAATTGTTGATGAAGCTTTATCTGTAGGGGATAAAGGATTTGCCCAAAAATGTATTAATCGTATGAATGATTTAAAAGACGAGGGAAAGACTATTATCTTTATATCACATACATTGCCACAAGTTCGCTCATTTTGTAATAAAGCAATGTGGATTGAGGGTGGAATGTTAAGAGAGTATGGTGATATTGATGAGGTTTGTGACCATTATGCTGAATATGTCGATTACTACAACGCATTGTCAAATGAAGATAAGAAAAAAGAACGTGATGATAAATTTAATAAAAGATTATTAAAAGATTATAAACCTAGTCTTTTTGATCGTATTTTTCATTTATAAACCTTAGTACTGACGTACTGAGGTCAATGGAGTCAACTTAGTATATTAGACTAGGTGACTCTTTTTTTATTTCTGTTATTCTTGTGGTATGACTATATGTACTCTTTATTATTATGCAAAAAAAGCGCATAAAGCCCCTGTTG